>CAZXGX010000179.1:0-2552 GCA_964640475.1 uncultured Candidatus Bathyarchaeia archaeon | reverse complement strand
GAGTTCCCAGATATTGTTTGATTTCCTTTGTTGTCAAGATTGTATAGACTCTGGGAAACGTTTTCATTGACTGTGAAATCCAACTTGACATTGGGCGATGTATAAGTTGTGTTTTGAGGGGATAGAACCGTGATTCTTGGCGGAACAAGATCTTTGACAAAACTAACAGTCGAATAACCCACTATCTCAAATCTATCGTAATAATTATAGCTGTGGAATGAATCAACCACTTCTGA
Organism: uncultured Candidatus Bathyarchaeia archaeon; assembly: GCA_964640475.1. Lineage (GTDB taxonomy): Archaea > Thermoproteota > Bathyarchaeia > Bathyarchaeales > Bathycorpusculaceae > Bathycorpusculum. Next base: position 2,316 of record CAZXGX010000179.1, on the reverse strand, counting down.
GCGCTTGTAAATAAAGCCAACGCCCACTGCGTAAACTGTGATCGATATGTTACCTCCCCAAACATCTGACAGGTCTATTGAATACGAACTATTCGGAAATGCTCCGAATTTGTCTTTTGGGATAACTGTTATTTCGGGATCCCAGTTGCCTTTGTAGTACAACTCGTATAATCCAACGTTATTTTCGGGAAATCTTACTTCATAGGTAAGAGTTACATTTTTTGGATAAGTTGAGCCGTTTTGAGGCGCTTGAATGGTAACTATTGGCGCTTGTGCTCCTTCTGGAGGCGGGACATCTCTAAAGACAGAGCGGGGATAGCCAAAAGGAGGGTTCGCCTGGGCAACCTGAATCGCAACGGCTACCAGGGACGTTGCTGCCAGAAACACAAGAGCAAATGTTATGGTAGTTGTTTTCTGCATATTATTCAAAGCAACAATTTACTAGTGGAAAAGTTTTCACAGTTAAAGCTTATTGTATAGATTTCTTGACTAAGCCTTGTCAAGATTTCTTGACTTACTGTTTTTTTGATGCCTTCTGAACGCCAAAATTGAGCTTTTAGAAAAAAGTTACGAAAAAGTTAGAGAGTAATCAACACGCAAGCGCGCGCCTCCTAGGTGTCACTTTCTAAAGTCCTTCCCTATCTCCCACGCCTTAGCAAATCTTTCCCCGAGAGTCCAGTAACTTCTGTCATTCATAACAAATAAAATAGGCAACACCTTTCCAAAATCCACAACCCCATCGGTGAGAACAGTCTCATCGCAGTATGTCGCAGCTATCTTGCCCACAAAGACATCATGGTTTGGAAAATCAACTGTCTTAATCAACTCACATTCCATATTTATTGAGCATTGCTCGATCATCGGCGCAGTTTTCAACTTTCCATAAAAAGTCTTAAAACAATCGGCTTTATCCTCTGTATTTCCCGACACTAAGCCACAGTAGTCCGTCTCTTTGACAAGTTTCACTGAAGGAATGTTCACGCTAAAAGTGCCATTCCGCTTTATTCCAGCATTAGTGTAATGAACCTTGGCCATACCTAAAGAAATAGACCCTAAATCCATTATGCCCACATGCGCGATAGTGATGTAGTTGGGTTTGCCATTCACCAAAGCTCCAACGATTGTTGTGGGCAACGGATATAGACAATTTTTAGCTCCAATTTCTTTTTTCATTTTTCAACCCTCACTTGAACCTGTCAGTTTAGTGCCTTAAAAATTTGTAGAAACCAACAAAATGGAACTTGAGATTTAGAGAAATAAAGGTTACTGAAAACTATTGTGAAGGCTGAGCGTTTATTCGTTTCTGTCGACCCCAGCACCAATATAACAAGCCAAGACCCTTCAGAAGTATTCTTCAGCGGTAAAAAAAACTGGTAGGGCTATAGCTAAGGATAGTTCGCTAGCTATTTTCAAATAATTTCAAAATTACCTGGTCAGTCTTTTTTATTTCTTGGTTTACAACGTTCAGTCTTTTTCTCAAGGCCATGATACTCTTGAATTTGTCAGAACTTGATCTATTAGAGGTTATTGTTACTGCGTTGTCACTAGATAAAACTTCATAAGTCTTAAGCATCTCATTTTCTATCTCCAAGCGCTCTACACTCAATGCTTTATATTTTGTGATTAATCTATTAAAATCCTCTTTTGGGAACTTATTCAACTTTATCATCCTCTCAATACCAATGTCTGGTAAACGATATATGACTTTTTTGAAAATCTACGCAATAGACACTAAAGGTCCGCTCTGAAGGGCAGGAAAACGATTAACAACGTTGCTTCAAGCGATGCCTGCTCGGTCTGAGATCACCTCAAGCTCGGTGCCTTTTGTTTTTGTTCGCGTACGCTAAGTCGTGGGTTTTGTTTTTCCTCTAAACAATAAGGCTAGCACCAAGCCAGCCACAAATCCGCCGATGTGTGCCATGTAAGCTATGCCGCCTGCATCTGAAGTATCAAATAGGGAACCTATACCGCTAAACAGTTGCAAAACAAACCATAAACCAATCACTATCAACGCAGGAACCGGGATCACCCCACGTCCTGATAAGACATTAACTCTCGCTTTCGGAAACAACAAAAGATACGCACCAAGCACGCCTGCAATCGCTCCAGAAGCACCCAAGTTTGGAATACTCGAACCTAGACTAAAGAATAGTTGAGCCCCAGTTGCCGCTAGCCCACAGAGTAAATAAAAAATTAAGAACTTGACGTGCCCAAAACGATCCTCAACATTGTCACCGAAAATCCACAAGTAAAGCATATTGCCTCCAATGTGGAGCAGGCCTGCGTGCATGAACATGGAAGTGAATAATGTTGGGA
>CAZXGX010000178.1:0-2610 GCA_964640475.1 uncultured Candidatus Bathyarchaeia archaeon | reverse complement strand
TAGAAGTTCAACTGCCTTTTCTCCAGTTTCTCTACGGCAACACTTTCAAGATAGTGCCTATCTGCTTCCAAATGCAAGACTACGACTCAGCCGTCGAAATCGGCAGGGCACTCATTGAAGCCTTAGACGGCACAAACACTATTGTAATTGCATCCTCAGACATGACCCACTACGAACCAGCAAAAACAGCAGCCGACAAAGACCAAGCCGCCCTCAAAGCTGCAACGGATCTCGACGCAAAACGATTTTATGACACAGTAGAAAACCAAAACATAACTGCATGCGGCTATGCACCCATAACCGCCCTAATTTCTTATGCTGTCGGTGTCAACGCAAAAGCCGAACTTTTAAGTTACCACAGTAGCGGCGACATCACAGGTGATCACTCAAGCGTAGTCGGATACGCTTCAATGAGCTTTAAAAAACAACACTAAACCGGAAATCTCAGGATAAATTTAGTACCTTTTCCCTCTTGACTCTCAAAATCGACTGTTCCACCCATTGCTTCAGTCATTCGCTTAACAACAGCCAAGCCAAAGCCTTGACCCTTAGCCTTTGTAGTCATCAATGGAGTAAACAACTTGGGCTGAACATCTTTGGGTATCCCTTCACCAGTGTCCGCAACAGAAATCTCAACTTGATCTATTCTTCTAGCTATAGTTACCGTCAAATTACCGCCATTAGGCATAGCTTGCACCGCGTTCTGTGTCAAATTAACAAGCACACGTTTCAGCATAGTCGAATCAGCAATAAGAGTAGGGCTTTTTTGAGGTCCACTTATCGTCAACTTAATCTCCTGGGGAAACTTAACCATGGCAAGGGCTTCATGGATTGTTTTCTCAACATCCACATTCTCTCTCTTTGGGTTTAGAGTTTTAGCAAAGTCTTGCAAGTCTGCTACAATCTTATTAATGTAGAGAACATTTTCTTCCATATTACGAGTGCCCTCTTCCAAGTTATTTTTAGCTTCACTGTTGGGTAATGATTCGATTTCCTTGTTCTGCAAGTATAGTTCACTAGTAATTGCCTGCAACGGATTACGTATATCATGCCCAACCATGCCCGCTGTTGCACCAATCGCAGATAACCGTTCAGCATCCTTGAGTTGTTTCGCTCTCTCCTCTGCCAATGCTTCCATCTGAGAAGCATACTCCTTGACTTCCATAGCTTTCTCTTCAAGTTTGCTCTGCATGTGTTTTTGATTCTCAAGAGATTTAGCAAGTTTAAGGTTAGAATGACTCAGTTTTGAAAGTACCTCCGAGAGTCTTGCATAGAATACCATTAGGTCTTGAATGTTTTTACGGCTAAACCTTGGGATACGATCGAATGCCGCAAGGTACTTTTCTCTGTCAAAGCCATATATTTGTGCTTGCGTTTCAAACATTTTTCTATCGGGCACTTCATCATCAAAGAAGAATTGCCCAAAAAATACGTTGCCAACCTGTTTGTCTCCGATGTAAAGAGGCGTAACGACATCCCACATGTTATTTTTGCATTTGTATAGGCGAATTTCTCCTCGTTCTACACCACTTGAAAGTTTGACGTCGCTTTCTACACAGTTCCGGCATGTTTCCGGGTTCACTCGATGGAAATTAGTGCAAATATCCTGCCAGCCCGTGCCAACAAGGACTTTGCCCTTGAGATCTATTAGGGCGAAACCCATGTGTGTAACAGAATATAGATAATCCATTGTTGCCTGTAATGACGGTACATCGATTATGTTTGCAAGCTCTTGTTCGCCTAATTCAACCTCAGGCGAGAGTACTGAATCGAGTTTGAGCTGTAGGCGTTCCTCGCTTTCTTCAAGTGCTTTCTGAATGGCTTCACGTTGTGAGATCTCTTCTTCAAGCTTCTTGTTAACGATGATTAGTTCGCTTGCACGGTTAGCGAGCTTAGTTTCACTCTGTTTGAGATTGCGGAATAAGAGTTCAAATGGTCTGGTGAGGCTTGTTTCGATAAGTGCCCTGTAGATGAAATAGAATGATAGCAAGTTTAACAAGTGTCCAACCATGTTTGCAATTCCATAAACATCAGTGTAAAGTGTGAAAGCCATATCTGTCGCGATCCCCAAAACCATAGCGGCCAATAGCATTCTGTAGATGTCTTTGCTGAATTCTGTCCTCTTCTTAATTAGTAATCCAATAGTCAACACGATTATGAGCGAAATGACAAATTCACTGACCACCTTAAAATCTGTTAACCTTTCAGTACTAAGATTGTAAGCTAAAGGGAAATTTTGCCAAACAAAAATTGAAAGGAACAGTAGAGCTGTAACTATAGAGTAACCTGCGATAATTATGCTTGGTTTAACATCACGTTTGATAAACAAAAGTGGAAGCAAGAGTGAAATACTGAGAAGATATCTCGCGGCAATCCATAGTTGAGTTGCCCAGTTAGGATCAGTGAGATTTGGGAATACACCCATACCTTTGTACGTTAAAGCATGGAACAGACTCAAGACAGCAACAAACAAGAATGCTATTCCTACGAAGAGGAAATAGTGGTTGTCAATTATGTGTCTAGTATTCCACGCAATTGCAAAAATAGAAAAAGCGATTACTAAACTGAAGACTTCTACGATGCTATGAAAGAGCGGATAACTATAGTTTG
>CAZXGX010000177.1:0-2629 GCA_964640475.1 uncultured Candidatus Bathyarchaeia archaeon | reverse complement strand
TGGGTAGCAGTACCAAACAACTTATATGCACCATACAATGATGCACCAGAAACTCCACACATTCTCTGGAACATGCCAATTGGCGACATGAGCGGCGGCCTTATGGGCGGCGACTCAGGTGACCACGGCTATGGCATTGGTGACGCATATGAAGGTAAATTCTCAGGTTCAGTAATCATCGACGGTGTACTGTACTACAACAGAATGGGCAGTCCATTCTACTCAACAGTACCAACACAAGAAGTCGTTGCAGTCGATCTACACACTGGCGAAGTCATATGGCACAAAAACTTAGGTGCTGATAAAAACGCAGGCGGTTCACAGCTTCGTTTAGCTTTTGCACAGAACCTATACTGGGACTGTCTAAACTATAGAGGCGGTTTCGCATATCTGTTTGCAACATCCGGCACAACATGGATGGCATTTGAGGCAGAAAACGGCAACTGGGTATTTAACTACACTAACGTACCCTCAGGTACACGCTACTATGGTCCAAACGGCGAAATTCTAATGTACTCAACACAGAACCTAGGCAATGCAACCAATCCAAACTACAGATTACTTAGATGGAACTCTAGCTATGTTGTCATGCAAGGTAGAACCGGCATGTCAGAAAGCTGGGGCAGTGCAGTACAAGGAACAACATGGAACGCAGCAAAATACGACGTTAACGTCTCAATAGCAAATAACTTAGCAAGCTACTCCATCATTCGCGCAATCCCACAAGATAGGCTAATTCTAGGAACAGTTACCCAGTCAAGTGTTACACTTGTCGGTTTAAGCTTAGTTCCAGGATCTGAAGGTGCATTACTATTCAGCAACACATGGTCAGCACCAGCAGAATGGGCAGACCTAACAGTCGTCGGCAGCATCGGTCAAGCAGGCTGGACAGCATTCGATCTTAAAAACTATATTGGCACATACTACACTAAAGAAAACAGAGTTCAATATGCATTCAGCTTACAAACTGGACAATTCATGTGGCAAACCGAGTCAACAGACTATAAAGATGCCTGGAGTGACACAGTTAGCTTAACATTCGGTCCAGAAAACTGCTTTGCATATGACAAATTCTACCACGCAAGCGTCGGTGGCATAGTTTACTGCTATGACGCACTAACAGGCGAAACACTGTGGACATACAAAGCAACAGACCCATACACTGAATCTTACATCGGTAATGAATGGTGGATTATTCCATTGTTTGTTTCTGACGGCAAGATTTACTTTGGCAGCTTAGAGCATTCTGCACTTGATCCTAAGCCAAGAGGCGCACCGTTCTTCTGCCTTGACGCAGAAACAGGCGATCTAATCTTCCGAGCTGATGGTTTATTCCGTCAAACTCGTTGGGGTGGACGCGCAATCATTGGCGACAGCATAATTACAACACAAGACACCTATGACCAACAAGTATACGGTATCGGCAAAGGTCCAAGCTCAATGACAGTATCAGCACCAAGCTCATCAGTAGTAGTTGATACACCAGTGATCATCCAAGGAACTGTAATGGACATTTCACCAGGCACAGCCGCAAGCGACATAGCAATGAGATTCCCTAACGGTGTCGCAGCAGTCTCAGACGCAAGCCAAACAGAATGGATGCTCTATGTCTACAAGCAATTCGAGCAGCCAATGGCAACAACAGGTGTTCCAGTTTCAATCGATGCAGTTGATCCAAACGGCAATTACGTACACCTAGGTGACGTAACAAGTGACTCAAGCGGTTCATACAGCTTCATGTACACACCAGAATTAGCAGGCAAATACACAGTCTATGCAACCTTCGGCGGTTCAGCAGCATACTATTCATCATATGCACAAACAGCCATGGCAGTAGCAGCAGCACCAGAAGCATCAGCAACACCAACACCAGTCGCAAACCCACCATACGAACTATACACCATTGGAATGGGTGTAGCAATCATCGCTGCAATCGCTGTAGTAGCATTATTGCTGCTTAGAAAACGTCCATAAGACATCAAAACAAAATCAATCTCTTTTTCTTTTTTTTGTTTATTAAATTTAAAAAAATAGGCTGATCTTTAGTCTAGTGATGCTTGATCAAGCAATTCTCTTTTAGAAAGTCAAAATAGATAAATTCTCCTGCAATCCTCATTTGCCTAGTCTCAGCCAATAAACGAGCACCCATAAAGACGGACTCAACAGAGGAGCAAGCACCACAAATCTTGTACCTATGACGATCGAGTTCTACCCAATTATGGAACAGGTTGAGACGCGGGCAAAAGATAGAAATTCCCAAGCCGAGAGAGCTTAGCCAAGCTAAAAGCGACGCTCAGCTGTGCGGTTAAGTGTTAGGTTACTTGGGAGACAATCCTGCCCGTTAGAATGTTTCTAAAAGGTTGTATGTTGTATTGAGTCTCAATAAACTTTATAAGTGATTAATTACTAAAAATAAGTCATCGGGAAAACATTTGAAGAACAGATCAAAAACAATACTTTACACCACAATAACCCTTATAACAATAGCAATTTTGACAGAAACAAATAACGCATTCGGCTATCAATACAACAGCATTTCCGATTCAACAACCCCAACGGCAACCACCCTTCCCATAAACCTTACAGTACTCGAATTCTCAATAATAACAATTCTAGGATTAACCATCCT
>CAZXGX010000176.1:0-2664 GCA_964640475.1 uncultured Candidatus Bathyarchaeia archaeon | reverse complement strand
CAAAGGATTGCAATTGATCTCTGTGTCTACCAACACCTTTAGTTAAGAAAAATTGCTCAGGTATCATTTTTTTATTCCTCCAAAAACTTGTTTAATCTGTTCCACATACTCTTAATTTCTTCTGATACTCCACTATTTGGAGAATATTCAACAATTGTTTTCCCATTTACCATTGCCTTAGTAACATCAGGACTAAATGGGATTATACCTACTACTTCAACGCTATTTTCTTTACAAAAACTCAAGATTTTATTTGTATTACTCACATTTACATCGTACATATTTATGCAAACAAAAGGTACAACATTAAAGTGGGTAAGCAATTTTAAAACCCTTTCAAGATCATGGATACCAGACATTGTAGGTTCGGTAATTACTAAAGCGGCGTCCACACCTGTGATGGAAGCTATCACCGGACAACCTATACCAGGTGAACCATCAATAATAATAAGGTCCTGCTTTTCTTGTCCAGCTAAAATTTTTGCATTTTGCCTCACCAAAGTTGCCAGTTTCCCAGAATTGGATTCACCAGGATAAAGCAAAGCATGTGACATGAAACCGAATTCAGTTTTAGAAATGAAAGCTTTTCCAGAAACGCGAGGAACTAAAGTTATTGCTCCAACGGGACAAACGATTTTGCATACACCACAGCCCTCACAAGCAATAGGGACAACTTCAAAATCACTGTTTATCGCGTCAAAATTACATTTTTCTTTACATAAACCGCATTTAACGCATTTTGTCTTGTCGATAACAGCTAATTTTGAACCTATAAACTCTTGTTCTTTAATTATTTCAGGGTGCAGTAACATATGAAGATCAGGAGCATCTACATCACAGTCCACCACAACAGCTTTTTTTGCTAGAAGCGCAAAAGAAGCAGTTATTGATGTTTTACCAGTGCCACCCTTGCCACTTAGAACAGTTAATTGTTTCATTTTATGGCTAACTCCTTAATTTTATTGTAGAGGATTTGAAACTTACTCGTCCATTCAGGCATTTCTAAGCTGAACGGAACGCCTTTAGAGTAGAGTTCGGCTATTGTTCGTTCATAGGGAATTTCCATAAGAATGGGGATGTTCTCTTTTGCGCAATATTCATACACTTTTTTGTCTCCTATCCCTGCACGGTTAACGATGACTCCTAAAGGAGTCCTGATTTTTTTTAGGACCTCAATTGCAATCTTCAAATCGTGCAAACCAAAAGGAGTAGGTTCTGTCACCAACAAACAGAAGTCACTACCACTCACAGTTTCTATAAAAGGACAGGAGGTTCCAGGAGGGCAATCTAGAAGCACGTTTTTTTCCGTATTAATCTGTTTTTTAACTGCTTTTATTATTGGAACAGCAAGAGGCTTGCTTACTTCAAGTTCCCCATAAACAAGCTCTATTCCGTCAGTTGAACCAAAATTTAATGTACCGATCTTATGTTTTTCCCATGTGATTGCGTTTGTAGGACAAACTAAAGCACATCCACCGCAGTTGTGACAAAGTTCTGGGAAAACAAGGATTTTTTCAGATGCTACAAATATGGCATTGAATTGGCAGAATTTTGTGCATTCACCACAAAAGTTACAAAGTGTTATGTCTACTTTTGGGATTGAAGTATAAACATTTTCTTTCTTGTGCATTTCAGGATGTAATAGAAGAAAAGCGTTAGGTTCTTCAACGTCGCAATCTAAGAGTTGTACCCTATCGATTGAAAGAGCCATATTAACGGCAACTGATGTTTTTCCAGTTCCACCTTTTCCACTAGCAATAGAAACTATCATATTTATTTTTCACCAAATAGAAAAATAGAATTAGCTATATTTCCGCACGACCCTTTAGTTTTTCATACTCAGCAATAGCTTTTCGCAGGGTCTTTATAGCTAGTTTTATACAATCAAGTTTAGACTTTGGTAAACCGCCGAGTTCCAGCAATATATCACCTTCTGACATCCTTTTTGCTTGACTAACAGTCTTGCCTTTCAAAAAAGAAGTCATCGCAGAAGCTGCAGAAGCTGAACCAGGACACCCCAAATAATAGAAACTGGCATTTTCTATTATTTCGTTTTCATCGATCTTTAGGTATAATTTTATAAGATCCCCACATGGACCAAGAAAAGTGGTGACGACACTAGGATTCTCTATTTCACCCACATTAACATTGTTTTCGTAGAGTTCAATAGCTCTTGCGGAATATCCTGACGCCGCCATTAATTTCAGTTCTTCTTCTGATAGTCTTCTTGACGTTTTTTCCACCTCCAACGGCCTAATTTTATATTAATGGTGCGCATGCCCGCAACTTTCAGTAAGTTTCTGCAGTTTGTTTTCTTTATATGCAACAACCACATCGTTAACCGATTTATTTGAATGGGCACTCAGCACTTGAACGCCTGCGTTTTCAAAAATATTAATTGCTCTTCCGCCCATACCATAAACGATAACAGCGGTAGGTTGTAGAGTTAAAATGTGGTCAGGTGCAACGCCAGATCCGCCTACATGCTCGCTTACGTTTTTAACACTTTTAACGTTTGAAACTGTGCCATCCGACTCAAAGTCAACGACAGTAAAATAGGGGGCTCTACCAAAGTGCTCAGCTAAAGGAGCGTTTAAACCATCCTGGGTTTCTGAAGGTATTACTACTCTATTTGTCAATTATTTCACCTCCAAAAAATAGCAA
>CAZXGX010000175.1:0-2685 GCA_964640475.1 uncultured Candidatus Bathyarchaeia archaeon | reverse complement strand
ACCCTTCAACGTTGTTAACTACTATGTAAGTCTCGATAGGATAGAGTGCACCTGCAGACGGAGCAACCCTGAAGTCTCTGTTACCTGAACGTTGTCGAACACCGGTTGACGCCCAAAGTAGAAAAGCCAATTCACTTAAGCTGCATGGCTCAGAAGAATAACTTCTAATGCTTTTGCGTTTTTTTAAAACTTCGACTATATTTAGAGAATTATCAGGAAATTGATCTAGAAGTGGAATGAGTTTGTTTTCTGGATAATTTTTGTAAATTATAGGTTCTTTTGACCAATCTAATGGGCTCCACTTTTGTCCTCGTTTGTATTTAGTTAATCTCTGAAAATCGTCGCCTATACTATCAGACAAAAACGCCACCAAACTATAGCAACTCTAACCTGATATATGTACATATTCAAGGTTTATTATCCTATGGCAGTTGAAATTTTGCTAGAAAGGAAAAACTGTGGCTGCAATCCAAGCAAGTAATAGCGTATTAAAAATTGTTCCAACCGCAAAATTCTCAGTTCGCTTATAGAAATAAAGGCTGCAACACGTTGTTATCATAAAAATCGGTACCATTAACCACAAGAACTCAATTAAGAACCCCGCAAAACTGGGGATAATCCAAAAACCAAACAGTATCTTTGGCAAAAAGTTAATGGCTAAAAACAAAAGAAAAGGACTTAGGTTAACAAAAATAATTTTGATGTTTTCAGTTTTTCCTTTCAGCAAATAATCGTTTGGTATTAGGTATAACTGCTGGACAAAGAAATAAGCCACAAAGAACGGCAAGAACGCAAAAAATATTAACACTCTCCCTGCTGAGGTAAATTCTTGAAAAATCGGTGCGATTATCTTTAAGCTTATACCCACCTCTTGAAGAAAACTGGTAACCGCTACCAGAATCAAGAAAAGGAGAATCGCTATCAATAGGGTTTTCTTTGTTGGTAAGTTCTGTTTGATAATCATTAAAGTTGAAGCTTTTCTGAGACCTGAACCTGCGCTTATCCTCTTAAATATAAATAGACTAATCAGAGCTAACAGCAGTAGCCACCAAGCTATAGAAGATCCAAAAATTAAAGGCGGAAAACCGATTAGGAATCCTACAGCGATCAACGGAAAGAATAAACCAAGGTTTACTATAAACCAAATAAAATATGCCTTCCAACGTGGTATGCAGAATTCTTGAATGTATGTTTTAGGTTTCTCTTTTGACAATCCAACTGTTAAATCGAAGGTAAGCAAAATCAACCCTACAAGTGTTATTACTGACAAGCTTTGAGCGATTTCTCTATACTGATAGATAGGGCTGAGTTGATTTTCATAAGTATGAGTTGTTTTTAGTGTTTGCTGCATCCACTCAGTGGTCTGATTAATCGCTGTTGAGTCTAATGATTCAAAAAGATGTGTCGTTTGAGGAACTATTAGCTTGCGGGCCGTCTGTGAATCAAAATCTCCATAAAGAACTCCTAGCTGGATCAATTCAGTAGTATTAAATAAATCTAGCAGATCATTCTCTACCAAAGCAGAGATGTTAAACAAAACGTCGTATTCTCCGACTATAACTAAAACATTCTTCGGAAAAGTTGCGTTAAGAGTGCCATATTCTCTGTCTACTGCTGCAGAACCAATTCCACCTCCAATTAAGACAGATGCTTGAACGTTAGACAGTTTTGTATTTGCCGTCCTAATTGCTCCGGCTCCAAGACTATGTCCTACTAATCCAATTTGCGTGGAATCAACAAAGGATAAATTACCTAAATAGTTGACTGCGGCATCTACCCCGAGCGCGGGATCTTGTTGACCTTGATTAATCGATCCGTCTGAGGCACCATGACCTGGCAGATCCAAGCACAGAACTACAAATCCCACTCTACATAACTCCAAACCAAAACCGCTGACAATCTGAGCAGATTCACTTATTCCATGTGCCACAACAACAGCGGGAAATTGTTGGCACTTGTCGTCGGCTGGCTTGTACAACAAACCGCTTAGAACCCCTTGGTTAGTTTCTATCTTAACGATGCTGCTTTCCACTTTTCCAAAATCAGTATTCAAACTATAAGTGCTAAATAGACTGACAAGGAAAATTCCCAATAAAAAAATAAGAAGAATTAGCTTTTTCTTCATTTCCATTCAATAAAGCCATTGATGCCATCAGTTCATAAGCCTTGCTATGATGGCCCCCGTGTTGATATTTAATGAAAGATCTCTTCTGCGGGTTCGATTTGACTAATTTTTTGGCAAAGTAATTCTTTAAAATAAAAAAAAGATGTTTTGCTTTTTTACTTTGGCAATAGAACTTTATCTATAATGTGAATTATTCCGTTATCTGCTTTAACGTCAGCAGTTATTATGTTTGCATCGTTAATTTTTACTGACTTGTGCAGATGCCATTTTGCTGCGTCGACATTTAGGTCTTGACCTTGAAGGGTCGTTATTTTTTTGTGTTGGATAACATCTGATGCTGGAATTGCTCCTTCTACCACGTGGTATGTCTTTTAGCAGACCTTCTACTGTCCCTGCTGGCAGTTTTGCAAACGCCTCATCCGTAGGTGCAAAGACCGTGTATGGTCCTTTAGTATTTAATGTCTCAACTAGTCCTGCTGCTTGAGTAGCCGCTACAAGCGTTTTAAATTTGCCAGCTGCTACTGCTGTGTCACATATTCCACCCATTTTTTCACCTCCAT
>CAZXGX010000174.1:0-2705 GCA_964640475.1 uncultured Candidatus Bathyarchaeia archaeon | reverse complement strand
CTGTTACTGCGATCAGTATGATTGATGCTACTACTGGGCTGAGTGCTTTTGCGTTTTTCTTTATTTTCCTAAGATAATTCATTTTGTTTTTTTATCCTCCTTTAAGGAATGTTTAATGAATGTGTGCCTGTTTCAAGCATTTAAATATTATGACTTAATACACCATATTATAGTTATGTAAAACAAGTCTACAACAACACCATCAAAAAAACCCAAAAAAACCAGAAACGATGTTAAAAAAGGAAAATGTTGAACAGTTGAGCGAGACTACAAAAAAAACGCTTAAGCTTCTAGGGCATCAAAAAAGCCTAGAAGAAGCTTTGCGACCTTCTCACCCAACTCAGTCTTCAAATAATACTTCTTAAGAGGATCGATACGTTCGCTTTTAGCTAAACCCAAGCTTTCAATTTCAATCATGCGCGCCCTGAAAGTGCCATCGCTTAGGGTCAGTTTATTGTCTTTCATGAAGTCTTTTGCGTCTTTCCATTTGCCCTTGTCCATATAGAGCAGCATTAAGCAGTCTATAGAATGGTCCTTCTCCAACATTGCTTTGATAGCCGACAGTTTGGGCTCTGTTAATATACGTTTAATCTTCTCCTCTTCTCCATTCTTTTTCATTTCTTCATTCACTACCTGTTTTTTCATTGTTAATACAAGCTATCCCTTTTTTCACATATAACCTATATTACGATTTATGTAACATATCTGGAGTCGCGTTCATCCAGACATATCAATAATACACTACACACCTTAATAAATTTAAACAAAACTATGTAAACAAAACCAAATCCTTCAGATAAAACAACATTATTCCCCTAAAACAGCAGTAAAACTTGCAAATATAGCTTTTTCAACAAAAACAGCCTTCAATATTCCATTACACACTCAATAATGCAAAATAGCTTATAACAAGCAAGTCAACCACAATAATGAGGCAAAAAAGTGGTAACCAACACAGAATACGAAGTGCCAACATGGAACCAAATATATGACATGTTAGTAGATCAAGCAGAAAAAATTCGTCAAACAGGCTATAAGCCAGATGTAATTGTTGGCGTTTCGAGAGGTGGACTGGTTCCTGCACGCATACTAACAGACCTTTTAGAAGCTCCCCAAATTGCCACAGTAAGAATCGAGTTTTATGTTGGTATTGCTCAAAGAAGCCTTCAGCCTATCCTGAAAGAGCCTTTGTTGGCTACGATAGGTGGTAAAAAGGTTTTGTTGGTTGATGACATTTCTGATTCAGGCCAAAGCCTAAAGCTTGCAAGAACCCATTTGTTTGAAAAAGGCGCAAGTGAAGTTAAAATAGCTACTTTATACGTTAGAGCAGATACGCAGGTAGAGCCAGAATACTTTGAAAAGAAGACTGACAGCTGGATTGTTTTTCCTTGGGAAATAAAGGAAACCCTGCGAAAAATAAGTCAGACCCAGGAGGGTAAACGGGCGGCTAATCAGGAAATCACTAAATTAATCAAGGCAGGTTTACCTAAGCAGTTAGCAGAAAAAACCTTAAAAACTATGCATTAGGAGAAAAAACAGGTGCTATACAACTTTGAAGAGTTCGGATATTTTGCTGAAATAGCAGGTTTTAAAGGTATAACTTTCAATGCGGCAGATGCGTATCTGAAAGCTAATCGAAAAGAAGTTCAGCAGAAGGTTTGGATTCAATTTTTTGATGCTGATTTGATTGCTACGTCGCAGCATCTGTATTTTGCTGTTTTGAATGCTTTGTTGGCTTTTAAGAATGGGACTAATCTTTCGAAAAGCCTAGCTATGGAGTGTATGCTTTTTGCTTCTGCTCAGAGGCAGATTCAGAAAGCTATTGCGCTTGCTGGTGTTAAGCTTGAGACTTCTGATTTGGCTGTGGTGATTATTGGCAAGGACGCTGAGTTGGTTGAGGGTTTGCTTAAAGGTTTTTCAAGTCATCTTGAGGCTGAAGTTAATGATGAGGTTTTAGAGTTGACCTCTAAGAAGGAGGAGAAAATTAAGGATGCCTACCAAATAACAGATTCAATGCTTCAAGCGGTTTCTAAACGTGAATGCGACGGCTTAGTAGATTTGGTTATTGAACGCATGGCTTTGTTGGCAACGCAGCTTTAGGCTTAAGGCACCATTTTTTCTTTCATAACTGAAATAATTCCAGTCGGCTTAACCAGTGACATGCCCGTAAAAGCGCCTAAAACTTGGATTAGCAGGATTTTATCTGGGTTCTCCATGTCAGCTTTACGTTGAATATCCGTTGCCGCTGCACCAATGATATCGTTTGAATGAAGCGTTGTTAAACGTTTTTCCAATGTTACCCGAAAAGATTCCTTTTCGCCTATTCGCTGCGCCATTTCCAAGGCGACTTTTTTGATTTCTTCCAGGTCGGTTGGTATGACTTTTTCGATTGGAATTATTCGCAGAGCAAACCTGAATTCGTATGGTTTCTCATTAAGCAGTTCACGCAGCTTTTCAATAGTTAAGTATGGATCAAGGCTTGTTTTTGCCACAACTAAACCGCGAACTCCTGTTTTGCTGGCTTGTGCTTCCTGGTCGCCTAACGCGTCTTTTAGCAGAAAGAGCAGTTCGTTTACCGTGGCACGTTCGTTTCCTCGTGCAGTTGACGCTAACAAGTTAAAGTCTCTTAGCAAGTTGGATTCCCTAAAAGGTAAGGTTAGTGTGCTTGTTATTTTTGTTTTCGATTAAACAAATGTTTTTGTTCT
>CAZXGX010000173.1:0-2727 GCA_964640475.1 uncultured Candidatus Bathyarchaeia archaeon | reverse complement strand
CGATAATGGGCCACGGGTTTTCACCCACATGGGCCAGCGGTTTTCACCCAAAGTGGGCCAAGCGGTTTTCACCCAAAATGGGCCACGGCTGGTGTGACGTTGGACGAAGCTCCTGCTTTGCGGCGATACTGTCCGGATCAGAGTGCTGGTCTGGGAGGTGCGCCGTGGCCCGCAGGAGACTGGAAACCATGGACGTCTACGAAGTATTGCGACTGCTTCAGATGCACAAGAGCGATCGCGCCATCGCCGGTGCTCTGGGCATCGATCGCAAGACGGTCGGCAAGTATCACGTTTGGGCCGAGAGCCAAAGGCTCCTCGGCTATGGCCCCTTACCCAGCCGGGAGGAACTGCACCGCAGGCTGGCTGAGACCTGGCCGGGTGCACTGCCTCCGCAGAACATTTCGTCGGTGGCGCCGTTCCGTGAGGTCATCACGGAGTTGCGCGAACAAGGCGTCGAAGTGGCCGCGATCTTTCAACGGTTGCAGGACGAGCACCATTATGTCGGCAGTTACTCCTCGGTGTGGCGCTTCGTCAGCGCCCTGGAACCCCAGCGGCCAGACGTGGTCGTACGCATCGAAGTCAAGGCCGGCGAAGAGGCCCAGGTCGATTTCGGCTACGCCGGCCAAATGTTGGATCCGCAGAGCGGTAAGCTGCGTCCTGCCTGGGCTTTCGTCATGACGCTGTCCTATAGCCGGCATCAGTACGTCGAGTTCGTCTTCGACCAGAAGAGTACGACCTGGTTGCTGTGCCATCAGCATGCATTTGCCTACTTTGGCGGTGTGCCTGAGCGGGTGGTTATCGACAACCTCAAGGCCGCCATCGTGCGCGCCGCCTGGGATGAGCCGGAAGTGCAACGCGCCTACCGGGAATGTGCCGAACACTATGGCTTCCTGATCGCCCCCTGTCGCCCCGCCACCCCCGAGCACAAGGGCAAGGTCGAGCAGGGCGGCGTGCACTACGTGAAGCGCAACTTCCTGGCCGGCCGCCAGCCCAGCGCGCTCCGTGACGCCAACCGGGCCGTGCTGCAGTGGTGTGAACAGGTGGCCGGGCAGCGCCGCCACGGCACTACCAAGCAGCAGCCGCTGCTGCGTTTTCGTAAGGTGGAGCAGGCTGCCCTGCGCCCGCTGCCAGGGACGCCCTACGAGCCAAGCACCTGGAAGCACGTCAAGCTGCACCGCGACTGCTATGTCGTCTTCGAGCAGGCCTTCTACTCAGGGCCCTACAGCCTGGTCGGTCAGAGCCTCTGGCTGCGCGCCGGCGCCCGCACGGTCGAGCTCTACAACGCCGCCTACCAGCGGGTGGCCATCCACGACCGGGCGACCGCCCCGGGCCAACGCCTGACCCACCTCGAGCACCTCCCACCCGAAAAGGTGCCGGGTCTGCTGCTCAGCCGGCCGCTCTGTCAGGCGCAGGCTGCGGCCATCGGCCCAGAGACTTACGCCATCGTCGAAGCGCTCCTGGCGCATCGGCCTGAGGACCGGCTGCGGACTGCCGGTCGCCTCTTGCGCCTGGCCGACCGCTTCACGCCCGAGCGGCTCGAGGCCGCCTGTGCCCGCGCCCAAGCTTACGGCGACGGTGACTACATGACGGTCAAGCGCATCCTGGAAGAGAACCTGGACCAACAACCGTTGGCCGTGTCTTGGCCTGCGCCGCCCGCATCGCGCACCTTTGCCCGCGCCGCCGCCGAATTCGCTACCATGACGGCCGGAGGCGTCTGATGGACCTGCAACACCAGCTCACGCCCCGCCTCAAACGCCTGCGCCTGTCCGGCATCCTCGAGACGCTGGACGTGCGCAACCAGCAGGCCATCGGCGAGAAGTGGTCCTACGTCGAGTTCCTCACCCGCCTGGTGGAGGACGAAGTCGAGCGCCGGGACCACAAGCAGTTGGCGCTCCGCCTGCGCCGGGCCACTGTCAACACCGGCAAAACCCTGGAGAGCTTTGACTTCGCCTTCAATGCCTCCATCAACCGCCAGCAGGTCCTCGACCTGGCCACCAGCCTCTATGTGCAGCAGAAACGCAATGTGCTGATCTGTGGCCCCACCGGCGTCGGCAAGTCGCACCTGTCGCAGGCCCTGGGCCATGAGGCCTGCCGCCGCGGCTACGATGTGCTCTTTACCAGCGCCCACAAGATGCTCTTGCATCTCAACGGCGGCCGCGCCGACGGCACGTATGCCCGCCGCTTGAGCAGCTATCTCAAGCCCGATCTCCTGATCCTCGATGACTTCGGCCTCAAGCCGCTCCTGCCGCCCGGCCCCGAGGACCTCTACGATGTCGTCAACGAACGCTACGAGCGGGGCAGCATCCTGCTCTCCAGCAACCGCGCACCGACGGAATGGTATGAACTCTTCGGCGATGCCTTGCTGGCCTCGGCCGCCCTTGACCGTTTGATGCACAATGCCCACACCCTGGTCATCACCGGCGAGAGCTACCGCGCCCAGGGCCGCCGTTGGCCCCGAAAGGAGGTACCGACCAGCGCCGACACCATGAGCGAGAAGCTGTGAATCGCCAGAAGCGGGGAACCCAGGTTCCCCGCACCCCTCCCGCTACGACACGCGTCTGCGGGAGGCTATAGATCCATCATCAATGCCGCAGGAGCGACAACCCATCGTCATCTACTACGTGGACCAGTTTAGCCGCGAACGCGTGGCCCATCTTGGCCGCGATTTGACACCTGGAGGCGGCTCCGCTCCGGCCTTGCGTGCCTCCGCTGGGGGACGGTGGCCCG
>CAZXGX010000172.1:0-2729 GCA_964640475.1 uncultured Candidatus Bathyarchaeia archaeon | reverse complement strand
TAATTGTTAGGGGAAACTCTAAACTATCATTGTTCCCAATGTATTCTTATGAAAATCGTTAAAGTGAACCAAACCGGCTCCTTTAAGAACGCTCATGAAGTGGATGCAAGAAAAATCTATCAAACCCCAGACGCCGAAGTAATCCACATGGCACTGGCACCAGGTCAAGCGCTTAGGCGGCACACGACCCCCGTTGACGTGTTCTTCTACATCCTTGAAGGCAAAGGCATCGTCGAGGTAGGCGAAGAAGCGCAAGAAGCAGAAAAAGACACAATAATTGACAGCCCCAAAGGAATACCACACCTGCTCCGCAACACCGGCGAGGGCACATTTAGATTTCTAGTAGTGAAACTGCCTAAAACAGCCTGATAGTCTTTTATTTTTGTTTAGGTAGGCTAATGGATTTCATCTGTTTAGGTGTCCAATGTTCTGGTTTTTCCGTGCGTCGATGTTTGGATTTGATTTTATGCGGTTTGATGAGTTATTTGAGTTTGTCTGTTTCTAAAATGTTGATTTCTAGTCCAGTTATCCTTTGACTGTTCGGGAGGGAAAGAAAATTTTAATTATGTTGGTTGTATCTGTTTTTGTTGGTTATGATTTCAACGTTAGTATGTGATGAACGGATGCTCTTGTTTTTCTTGTGTGGGAGCTTTTAGATTGGGTCCGAGTTTTCTTAGAAAGGGCATTGGGTCTTCATGGGTTAGTGCTGTTCTTCCGTTTAACATTGCGTTGGGTCCAGTTTCAACTTTAGTTCAACTGTTGATTTTGAACCTTAACGGTACGGTAGTGGAAGTTGGTTTTGCAATTACATTGTTTAACGCTGTAAGTATTCCTGCCGCTTTATTCTGGGGTTTTGTGACTGACCGTTTCCAGCACCGAAAATTTTTGGTGCTGCTAAGTTTTATTGTAACGCCCCTGCTTCTCGTGCTTTTCCTGTTTGCTAGAACAACCTATATGGTTTCTATTTTGTACGCCCTGTTCTCAATCGCAATAATGGCATCAACTACGCCACTTAACCTGCTGGTTGTAGAAACTGAACAAAAGTCTAAGTGGGCTTCAGCTTTTGCCAGTTTTTCAATGATTTCAAGTATCGGGCAAGCAATCGGTTTACTTTTGGGTATGCTTTGGTCTTTTTATGTTCCAATAGAGTTCTTAGTGGTTCCTTTAGCTGGCTTCTCGTTACTTTCTACTGCCTTGGCCTCTTTTCTAATCAAGGAACCTCCAATAGTGTTTGAACGCCAAATAATGCTGATAAACAAACACAGTTTCTTCCACCGTTTACACCACTCACCCTACTTATTCTTAAAAATCCCCCGTCACCACGATTTTAAACGCATTTTCAGAAGATTGCCCTATGGAATGGTCCGCTACACCAGTTTGCTTTACCTTGCATTTTTCGGTTTTTTCTTGTCCTCAGGCATTTTTAATACTTCTTTTGTTCCGTTACTAGAGGCAAATGAAGTGTCCGACTTGCTGATTTTTGCAGTTATTATAGTTGGCATGATTTTACAGATAGTTACTTTTCATTATGCAGGGTCATATATTGAGAAAAAGTCGCCCTTCAAAGGTGCTATTGTAGGTTTAGTGTTGCGAGCGTTTGGGTTGGGGATGCTTGGAGTTTTTGCGTACGTTTTAACTGGATTTTGGTTAGTTGTTCCAGCTTTGCTTTTGTATCCGCTTATTGCGGGACTTGCATACTCAATTTATTACACGTCTTCAAACACTTTGGTTTTTAATACGCTAAGTCCCCAGCGTAACGGTTCAGTGCTGGGTGTGTATAGTGCTTTGGCGGGTGCTGCAACAATGATTGGTTCTTTTATTTCAGGATTTATATCATTTTACCTTGGCTTTTATGTGACATTTACTGTTTCAGCTATATGTTTAGTAGCTTCTGTTTGGCTGCTGCATTTAGCACAAAATTCACGTAAAAGCGTCAACTTGTCCACAACGTATTCCTGATTTTCCATAAAAAACCCCTTGTGACTATATGACTGTAGATTTCTTGTTCTTTTTTCTTTTAATAATAATTCAAGTAGTTTTAGTCCTTGTTTTTCAGGTTAGGGGATCTTTTAGGATTAAGTTTGTGTTTTTCCAGGTTATTTTTTGATGCCTTAGTAGTTCTTTGTCATGCGTGTAGAGTGTGGGTGTTTGGTTTGCGATAAAATTTGCTACTATTAGGGAGTCTCTTCCACCGAGATTGTATTGGACTGATAGGTCGAGGGCTATTGTGCTGGTTTTCTTTGTTTGATTATAGAATTCTATGTAGGGGTTCTTTAGTAGCAGTTTTATTGCATGTGCTGCTTCTTCTGTGTGCCATTTTTCACCAAAAACTAAAACATGATAGGCTTCATGGATGGTTGTTGGGTTTATGGCTATTTTGTTTTCTGTGGATAGGTTAAGTAGTAAATTGCTTAGCTTTTTGTTCTCTGGGTAATCTCCATCTAAAGCGTAGCAGATGATGTTGGTGTCTAAGCCAACAATCACTCTTTTCCTCTCCAAATAGACTTCATCTGTTCAGGCGTCCAATGCTCTGGTTTTCCCGTGCGTCGATGTTTAGATTTGATGACTTTGCGTAATTCTTCAACGGGGTCTTCTTTTTTGCCTGGTAAGAGAAGGAAGCCTTCTGGGGTACGTTTTAGTGTGGCTGTGTCGCCGATTTCTTCTCGGAACTCTGCTGGAATGCAGATTCTGCCTTTTGAATCAACTTTTACGTTAACCTGCTCAATTAA
>CAZXGX010000171.1:0-2861 GCA_964640475.1 uncultured Candidatus Bathyarchaeia archaeon | reverse complement strand
TTGCGTAAGTTTAATTCATTAGGAGTTTGATTGATTAGTTGTTATGCCTCGTTTATGGTTTGACAAAGGCACGTTGCTGTTGAAGGGAGAGGTTGGAACTCCATATGGTAAATGGGATCCGCGAAGTGGCTGCTACCGAATTAAAGCATGCCACTACAAGGATGTCTTAGATTATTTTAGGGAAAGCAGAATCAAAATTGAAGATGCCGCCCCGAATCCGCCTGCTCTTGAACAATTGAAAGGTAATGTCGAGTTAAGGTCTTACCAAAGCGAGGCGCTGGACAAATGGCTGGCTGCAGGCAACAGGGGAGTGCTGGTTTTACCTACAGCCGCGGGAAAAACATTCATCGCGCTTAAGGCAATTGATCTGCTCAAAACGCAGACCTTGATCGTTGTTCCCACGTTGGACCTTATTGACCAGTGGAAGAAACGGGTAAGAGAATGCCTTGATGTGGAAGCGGGCGTGGTGGGCGGCGGCGAAAACGTTGTGCGAATGGTGACCGTTGCAACTTATGATTCAGCGTATTCTCTGGCAGCGCAGTTAGGCAACAATTTTCTGCTCTTAATCTTTGACGAAGTGCATCACCTGGCTTCGCCGGGTTACATGCAAATCGCTGAAATGTACATTGCACCCTACCGCATGGGCTTAACCGCCACATACGAAAGAAGCGACCAAAGACACACACTTCTTCCACTATTGGTAGGTGACCCAGTTTACTCCGTCTCTGTTGAAGAGTTAACGGCAGGAAAACATCTTTCCGACTACACCTACGAGAAAGTAGCCGTAGAACTGACCCCTGAGGAACAGCAAACCTACGATGCGGAGATGGCAACTTTCAGAAACTATCTTATTCAACGGCGGATCGTTTTGAAAACCGCATTTGATTTCCAACGTTTCATAATGACAACGGGCAGAGACCCACATGCTCGGGAAGCACTTCTTGCAAGAAACAAGGCCCTAAAGGTCGCCGTCAACTCCGAAGCCAAACTGAACTTGCTGGCAGAAAGGCTTGAAGCATACAAGGATGAGAAGGTGCTGATTTTCACGCTTTACAATGACCTAGTCTACACGGTTAGTAGGCGTTTTCTGATACCAGCCGTTACGCATCAGACTCCCAGAGAAGAGCGACGTGAGATAATGGCTAATTTTGGAAGCGGCAAATACAAAGTAATAGTTACATCCCAGGTTCTAGACGAGGGCGTTGATGTGCCCGACGCGTCAGTAGGTTTAGTGCTTGGCGGAACAGGAAGCAGACGAGAATATGTGCAGCGACTGGGACGTCTTCTCAGAAAAAAAGAAGGCAAAACCGCCAAGCTAGTAGAAATTATCTCCAAAGAAACTGTAGAAGTCGGCATCAGCCGCAGACGACACCAAAAAGCAGGAGAGACCCAGTAGTTGCTTCCCAGCAGCCTACTCGTAGTGTATAAGAGGAAAGGAGAAATTCAGCCCCGTTACGCAAAGCTCTCTTCTGAAAATCTGGAAGTTGCACGCCGTCTCATCGAAGCCTACAAGAGCCATATTGGCGAGAAGAAAAAAGTTCTCACAGCCTTCGCTGCTGACTTAGAAAATCAGGGGTATGAGTACCGTTTCGTTAGGGCATTAGCTTTGCTGCTTGACCGAAAAGGCACCTTCACATGCAACAGCAAAATCAACCCCCCAGATCTGAGGAAAAGAATCTTTCAGGCAACAGAAAAATATGGTTTACCCACCACTCCAGAAAAGCGGCAGCAACTTCTCGAGTTTGTTGCTTCCCAAACAGCGTTGACAACACAACACATTGAGGAGCAACTATACGCTGATTTAGACTCTGAGTTAATTCTAACTAAATTTGATCCTCCCCAAGCGTTAGAACTTCTTCAGCAGTACAATCTTAGCCTAGCACAGACGCTTCTTTTCGACTGCACAGAACTAAGTTTCAAAGCCTCTGGAAACTGGCAGAGACTGTTTTATTCGGTCAAGAAGCTGGGGCTTATCTACCAAGTTTTCCACGAGGACGATTTTCTGGTGAAAATAGACGGGCCTGCCAGTTTATTCAAACTCACAAAACGGTATGGACTCAACATAGCCAAGCTTCTACCCACAATCACCGCTAATGAGGAGTGGACTGTAAACGCCAAGATACTGTGGAAGTACACAAACCAGATATGCGACTTCAAAATGGAAAGCACAAAGCACAGTTCACTACTACGGAAACCTAATTTGCAGCAGGTAACTTACGATAGTGCTGCTGAAGAGAGTTTTGCTAGTCAGTTTAGAGCCGTAAAATCTGGCTGGACACTGAAGAGAGAACCTGAACCTGTTTTAGCGGGCAACCAAGTTATTGTACCTGATTTTTCGCTTCAACGAGCTGGCCTCAAAGTATACCTGGAAATCGTTGGGTTCTGGACTGAAGAATACCTGCTTCGTAAAGCAGCAAAACTCAAGCAAGTTGAAGTTGAAATGATTCTTGTAGTCAATGAGGCTCTGGCATGCGAAAAACTCGTCGCTTTAGAGAAGCGACCACAACTACACTTCATCTATTATCGAGACAAAATCTCGCTAGCTCCGATTCTTCGTTACCTTCAAACGGCATTTGAAGTAGTCAAAGCAAAAGAAATCAAATTACTCGAGAACCTGCCAGTAAAATTTACAGAACCAATAGTAGCCTACGCTGAATTCGCCGATAGAATCGGCGTCTCCGTTGAAGCCGTGCAAGCCGCCCTTACCGCTAATCCACCCTCAGGCTACGTGCCAATGCCTAACAGTTTGGTGAGCAAAGAAAAGCTCCAGCAAATATACACCGCACTTAACCAAGCCCTGAACCAGTCAGGAAAACTAAGTCTTAGCCAAGCAACACAAATAATTGAAACAGAAGGACTAA
>CAZXGX010000170.1:0-2885 GCA_964640475.1 uncultured Candidatus Bathyarchaeia archaeon | reverse complement strand
GTATGATATTCAACAATTAGGCGAATTTTTTGAGGTTATGTATGCTCAAAGAATCTTGGGAGGTGCATTTGTGCCTCTGGATGTTCTTAATTATTTGACTAATGCAGTTTGCAAAGATGAAAAGGAACAGCTTGGGACGGTATGGTTTGAAAGCGGAAAATGGCATGGCAAATACCTTAAAGAACGGTTTGATGATCCTGTTAAGTCGTTAGAAAGTTTTCTTAAAGCCAGTCGATGGGATTTGAGTGAGGTTGAAGTGAAAAGGTTCGGTAGCACTGCTCGGGTTAGGTGTGTTTCCACTGTGCTCAGCGAGGAATCTACACAGTTGCTTGCCCGATTTATTGAGGGAATCATGCAGGGTATTGGTTATAAAATACACGAAAACGACATTTTGAAAGGTATGATTATTCAAGAATTTAAGCAATAACCTCTTTTGGTGGCGTGTACTTTTTTTTATGAAGAGTACATAATTACTAAATTAACTGTTTTTAGTGTATTTTTTTTCTTAATCAAAGGGCTTTTAGCTAGTTTGTTGCTAAGAAAGTATGTTGTCCATGTGCACAAATCCTTACACATGTAATAAAACGTGTACATTTGCGGCTAAAATCTGAATCCTGTCTACAGCAAGTATAAGTACTCAGAACGCTAAGTTAAAGCACAAATAACTAAAAGAAATAGGAAGAAATCATAAAATGAATACTATAAAATCTCAATCCAAGAGTAAGATTCTAGCAACAATCACAATCACATTACTGTTAGTATCAATGGCAGTCGCATTATCACCCTCAGCAAGCGCCGCTCCAGGCTCTATTACTTTAACTCCAAACACAGGAGCCGTAGGAACTGTAGTCACTGTAGCTGCTACTGGTGGATCACCAGGTGGCCCAATTACAATCTACTGGCAAAACCTAGCCGGCACTGTGCTTAACAGCACAACATATGCCGATGGCTCAGGTGCTATCTCTGCAAAAATTACGATCCCTGAAGGAACAGCAGGTGCACACTCAATCATTGTCCAAGATGGCGCAACAGGAACCACAGGAGGACAAACTTTCACAATTACACCAGTCATCGCACTCTCAGCAAATTCAGGTATCCCAGGTGATTCTATAACAGTCACAGGTACCGGTTTTGCAGCAAGCAGCAACATCACATTGACTCTAAACTCAACAGATGTTACTCCAACCGTAGTTCCAGCATCTAACGCTTTAGGTAGCTTTTCAGCCACTTTCGTAATTCCAGCAGGTACAACTTATGGTAATTACACAGTAACTGCAACAGACCTAGACAGCAATACAGACAGTGCAGACTTTGTAGTTGGTGCAACAATTACTATTACACCAACTTCAGGTCCAGCTGGAACAATCGTTGCAATAACTGGAAGAGGCTTTGACCTTGCAGTTCACACTGTAGTAATTACAGTTGCAGGAACAACAGCAGTCAAAGTTGCTCCAATATCAACTTTAGCTGACGGGACTTTCTCAGGTCAAATAATAATTCCCTCTGTTACTCCAGTAGGATTCAAGACTGTTAATGCAACCGACGACACATACTATGCAACAACACTCTTTAGGGTAACAGCAGTTACAAACATCGTATTATCACCCTCTTCAGGCATGCAAGGTGACAACATTACCTTAACTGGTAGTGGCTTCACAGCAGTTGCAGGCACTTCAGTCGCAGTAACCTTTGGCGCAATCTCAGTTGGCACATTCCTAACAGACGCTTCAGGCGCTATTTCAGGTTCATTCATTGTTCCAACTCTCCCAACAGGTCCATACAACATAGTAGCAACTGACACCAACGGACAAACCATAACTAAAGCATTCACAGTAGCTGTTAACCTGTTAACTATCGCTCCATCTAGTGGAGCAGCAGGCTCTGCAGCAACCATCACAGGCTACGGATTCACATCAGGCTCAACAGCAAACATTACAATCAACGGAGTCCGCGTTGCAACAGCAGTTGCAATAGGCGGTGGCTCACCAGCATTCACACAAGCAGTAACAATTCCACAACTAGCAGTTGGAACATACTCAGTGGTCGCAGTAGATGAAAACGGTTTAACCGCATCAACTACCTATGCAGTTACAAAAGCAACCGAGGTTATCTTAACTCCAACATCAGCATCACGAAGTGCAGTTGTTAGTGTTAAAGCAAACAACTTCAACCCATCAAGCGCATTGACTTTCACTCTTAAGAACTCAACATGGAGCACCACTTCAGCAGTCGTTGCAATGGCACCATGGGCTACTCTAACAACTAACACTACAGGATGCTTCGTTGGCAACTTTACAGTTAACCCAACATGGGCACTAGGCTCATACACACTTAACGTTACTGACGCATCAGGATTCACAGTTGAAACACCATTCACAGTATCTGCATTAGCAGTTACCGTAACCACACGTGACCTAACATACGCTCAAGGACAAATAGCAAGCTTTACAGTATCAAGTACACAAAATCCAGGTGGAGTAATCATGGTTAAAGATCCAGCTGGTCTAGTCTACTCAACACTCACTATCCTTGCAGGCGATTACCAAACCTCAGCAGGCAGCTACATAATACCATACAAGTCATTCCAACTCGCTGACGACGCAGAAATCGGCAACTGGACATGGGTAGCAATTCTAGGCGAATTCATTGGCACAGGCGGTTTTACAATAGTTAACGGCACAGGAACAGCAGGTCCAGCAGGTCCAGCAGGTCCAGCAGGTCCAGCAGGTGCTACAGGTGCTACAGGTGCAACAGGTCCAGCAGGAACCGGTGCTACAGGTGCTACAGGCGCTACAGGCGCTACAGGCGCAACAGGAGCTACAGGTCCACAAGGTCCAGAAGGTCCAGCAGGATCACCCGCTGAGGGTATAGTTGGTGGACCATCC
>CAZXGX010000169.1:0-2885 GCA_964640475.1 uncultured Candidatus Bathyarchaeia archaeon | reverse complement strand
CTTTTTTCTACTTTTTTTTGGATACAACAGAAGAAACAGTATACCAAATGGAAAAAACAAGCAGTGCGTAACCTAATAGAACAAAAAATGTGGATAATTGTCCCGCCTGTGTTTGATTAATTACTGTCTGAGAAAGCATCATAGAGGTTAATCCTATCGCGATCAAGATTAAACCTGATGAGAAAATAGCGCCAATAGGTTTCCAGCTTATAGCACCGTGGCTATTTTTGCGCTTCATACGATACCTTAAGACTCTTTTTATTTCTATTAATATTTAGAATTTTCGCAAGTCTCACGGGTGAACACACCTTTTTGGAGCATTAACGACTAAAACAAACCTCAGTATAACTCAAAATCTGAGACGGTTTATTTTTTTTGGGGAGTACTCAGTTTACACTTGCTCGAATGATTACAGTTTTAGTTATTTCATGTCCTCACGCATTAAATTAACACCATTAGTTCTTGCTCGTTTAACTAAGAACTGTAGATTCTCAAGGCTAAAACGCATATGTATAGAGCCAATAACAGAATAGGTGTAAATCTACGAGAAGTGCTCATCAGCCTATCCATATTCTTAGCTGTTGGATTTACTGAGAGCCTAATTAGGTAAATTGCAAAGGGCAAAAAGGCGAGTAGTATTAGCATGTACCAAAACATAACATCCTTTGCAACTGCAAAATCAATTATCCCGTAAATTATTGGAATTATCAAACTCAACGAGGAAAACAACACTGCAATTTTGGCTGATTTCTCTTTTCCATATCGGACTGTGAAAGTGTTTATTTTTTCAGCCTTGTCTGCTTCGTAATCTCCGATTGCTTGAAAAATGTGACTTGCGATTTGAAATAGAAAAAGTGGAATTATGCAAATGAGCAGCAACGGCAACGAAAAATCTATTGATAACTTATTAGAAACCTGCATTCCAATTAGGAATGGCAGAATCCCAGAGCCGATTCCGACTGTTAGAAGATCAATTATTGGTCGTTTCTTAAAGCTGAAAGGTGGGGCGGAATAAAGTATCCCTACTCCGATATAAGTTATGAATAAAAATAGGAGCTTATAGTCGACTACTGCTGTAATAAGCAAGCCTACTGCAGACAGAGTTACGTAAAGAATAGATGACTGTTTTGGAGATAATTTTCCCGCAGCAACTGGCAAATGCCTTTTTTGAGGATTCATGCTGTCAATTTTTCTATCAAAATATTGATTGAGCACAAAAATAGCTCCAGTAATTATGGAAAAGGAAATGGCTATAGGAAGCACATTGTACGGTGGAATTACAAATAAAGTGCTGCCAAGTCCAAAAAAGAACAACCAACCTATCCAACTTCGCCATCTGAGAGCATGAAAGTAGACAGTGAGCCCTGATCTTGTGTTTAAAGAAGCTCTTGCAACCGTATTCTGTGCCATACAATATTCTCCTTTTTTACTCCAAATAACTTTGCTCTCATATTAAGTATTCATTTTTCAAAGCAAGAGTTTTGACTTATTTATATCCAAATTTCGATCTCTATTTTAGAGTTGAATAATTCAGTTGCGTTTTCAGAAGCTGATGGAAGTTGGATTCGAGTATAATGCTGAAATGAGGGGAATAAACTTTTCAGGAAAAGGAATTGATTTAATGGATAATTCCAAAAGTTATGGGATTATTTCAGCGCCATTATATTTTACATAATCAAAATCGTTTAAACTAATTTTTTTATTAACAATTAGCTTCTTAATCCGTGGAATTTCTGACTTTATATCGTTTACTAGTGACTTTACTGTCTGGCAAACTTCACTGTAATCTTCTTTACTCCAACGTTGTGTAACATTTGCATAATAACACCTTCCTCCACAAACATTCAAAATTTTGCATTCAGAGCAAGGTGGTTGATTAACAAAAACTCTCTCCAGTTTCAGCGGATTTGAGTCAGAAATATGACCCAAGTAATGCTTTGTCATCCCCCACATAGTTGGACAAGCAATAATGTAACCATCAGTCTGGATGGCATAGTTAATCCATCCTCCTCCACAACGTAAAAGACACTCTTTTTCCTCATGCAACAATGAATTTGCAACGCCAAGTAACGGGTAAAGTTTCAAGACACACCCTTTCTCCTCCATGGTGTCAACCCAAAATTTGATCAATGCCTTTACTCCTGGTATATAGCTTGTTTCAGACCAGTTTTTGAAGTTACGCCTTGCATAATCGTTACCCCAAAAACCTGCATTTAACTGCCAATGAATAGAGGAAAACGTGAACTCATCATTATCCAGTAGCCAGCGAATTTCCTTATAAATGTCAGTTTGTTCCATCACCGTTACGCGGGCGATTAATTCACCGTTAAAACCGTTTCTTTTAATCAGTTTTAGGTTCCCGATAACTTTACGGAATGTTCCTTTCCCACGATAGTAATCAGTTAATACCTCTTCACCATCTATAGAAACCAGCATAGTATGGAACTTGTTTACATATTTTGGTTCAATTTCATGAAGTAGTAAACCGTTAGTTTGAATCATAAAATGCTTGGGTTTAACAGTATCCATTATTTGTCGTATTTCATTTATGCAGAGTAATGGTTCACCGCCATAGAAGGTAACTGTACAATCGGGGTCTTTACTGCAGAAATCGTTAAGCATTTTTGGGCTGTAGCTGATTTTTCTTGGTAGTGAATAATTCACTTCTAAGTCATCACTAAAGTCCTCGTCAAAATCATCTAGGGATTCGCCAAAGCAGTAGCGACATTGCAGGTTACAGTCCGTAGTGAGTATCACATGGAAGAACATGTTATGCCTAAAAAGCAGTGTCTGGCTTAATAGTATTTTTCTGCCAATTTACGTGCTTCATCGTATTCTTCAGATTTTTCCTCTTCTTTAGGTTCTTGCTTCTGTTCAGGTTCTTT
>CAZXGX010000168.1:0-2917 GCA_964640475.1 uncultured Candidatus Bathyarchaeia archaeon | reverse complement strand
AGCAAAATTCTTGTCACTGATGACAGGAAACTTGCTAAAGCTGCAGAAACTTTGGATGTGAAAACTCTATCAAGCAATAAATTGACCGCTAGCTAAGAATACAAAGAGCAACCTGCAGAGCGGCTCTATATGATTTCAATTCCAGTCCCAGTTCCAATGATCATACATTTTGTTTTCACGTTTGGTAACTTAGTCAAGAAATATTGACGAAAACACATTATAACCCGTTACTTCCAATCAAAATATTGGATGCGATATGGGAAAGAAAAAATTGGCCTCTTTAAACTCCGTGATTCTTTTCTCGTTTCTTACTTGTATTATCTTATTTGCTAGTTTAGCCAACGCAAATTTTACGCCTCTTCCCACATTACCAACTCCAATATACATTAAAAGCGACGGAACTGTAGATCCGCCAACAGCTCCAATTCAAAAGATTGGCAATACCTATACACTTACTGGAAACATCAACAATACCATAGTAATCCAACTCTCAAACATAGTGCTTGACGGTGACGGTTATAACATAACCAAGCCCTCAGTAGATACAAATAACCTTATGGTACCCGTCAGCTGGTTGCCTGGTGTCAGAGTTGCGGATGTGAATAACGTGAAAATCGTCAACTTTTCGTTTGAGGGGTGCATTACAGGAATTGTTGTTGATAACTCTACCAATATAACAATTTTTCATAACCTGTTTAGAGAGACATTAACAGGTATGGTCGTGTATCGTTCATCCTGCATAGACATAGTGGGCAATAATCTGTTTTTAAAGGAACAGAGTTTCGCTACCGGAATCACCTTTCAGCCCAGCAGCGGTTCTCAGCATGTTAGAATTGAATCAAACTTGATAGTTGGAAATAGTAAAGAAGTGCCAAATTACGCTATGCAACCTGAAGAGTACGGTATCTGGGGCGGATTTGAAAATTCAGTAATGACCAAAAATACGATAACCAATGTTAGCGGTATAGCACTCTATAATATAGGTGCTAAGAATAGTATAGCGTACAATAACTTTGAAGGCAACTGTGAAGGGATTCTTATCAACGGTAATCAAAACACTTGGTTTGGCAACACCATTTATGGCAACAATTTTAACCACAATTATGAAAACGCGGTTAACGCGTTTATCCGAAATCCTCCAGTTGATTTTTGGTACAATGACTCAGTAGGTAATTACTGGAGCGACTACACTGGACAAGATAAAAACGCCGATGGTACAGGTGATACACCATATAAACTGGAACTAACCTATGAGAATTATCAACAACAAAAGAATATAACATTAGTACAAGGCAAAGACGAATATCCATCTATGACTCCGTTTGATATACCTGTTTTCAACGTGGATCTCCCACCGCACTCGATTCCTTTGTCTTCAACGCCTTCTGCAACTTCATCACAAGCAGATAAAAATAATGATGAACTGGCAATCACAAGTATCTTAGCTGTAATAATAGTGGCTGTAACGATAATTATATCTATAATTTTACTGCTAACAAAAAAAGCAAGCATTAGCGTTGGGGCGGCTGGATTGCTGAGACGGTAGCCTGTGGAGTTGCTTTATATGGTTTCGATTCCAGTCCCAACTCCAATGTGTTTAAAAGTACTTATTTTTCTATAAGCCAATCAATAAACGGTTTAAATCTGATTGTGTGGTCTCCGACCTTGCGGATCTCCGAAACATCTTTGGTAATTATAAGTGAAGCGTTTGATTTGAGTTCTTGCGTACAAGAAATTAACCCTGACAATTCTCTGCTTTCTGTTTCGGGACTACTCAAGTCATAGACTACTTGGCAGGTCGTGTTCACTTCGACGCCGCGTTTTATCACAAAATCAACTTCCTCGCCAACCCTGTTTTTCCAGTAACAAATTTCAAGGTTAGCGAAACGCCTCTTCAGCTCAAGGAAAACTGCATTTTCGTACAACTTTCCCCAATCAGTTTTCCCTGAAGTAGCATATGAGAATCCAACATCTCCACAATACACTTTACGCGGATACAGTGAACGGTCCTTTACGCTTTGGGAGAAAATGGGGATAAAGAAGAAAAGGTAACCTGCTTCGGAATATTTTTCAAGTTGAAGTAGTTTTTCCTTGCCTATTTTATATCCTAAGCTTTTAAAAAAGTTTAGGCATTTCGAAGCGGAAAAGTAAGTGCTCTGAATTACGCACCTTCCGAATGTTGCAACCGTTGTGGGATCTTCATGTGAAAGTTCGGCAATATCCAATCCAACTATATCCTTGAAGTATGAGTCAAGGATTCTAACTTTATCAATCTCTTCCGTCGCAAGAACGACTTCTGGAAAGCCGCCGAATTTTAGATACTCAGAGAGTGCACTCTCCAATCTTCCTCGTCCAACGGTAGTGCTTTCGACGGTTACTTGCTTAAATGTTAAAAACTCTTTGAATGAAAGCGGAAAAAGCTCTATTGAGAGTATGCGACCTCGCAAGGGCTTGCTAGGAACCACTAAGCTTCGCCGTGAAGAACCCACTATAAGATGCAGCTTGCCCTTTAGAAGTTCATGTGTTCTTGAAAGCCAACCAGCCCAGTCTTTCGCGCTTGTTATTTCATCAAGCAGCATAAAGCCCTCGTCTCCAAACCACTTAAGGATTTGATCTAGAACATCTTTTTGTTCGCCAAGTCTACTGTCCTCAACATTGACATAACAGACTTTTTTGTCTTCATTTGCCAGCTTTTGAGCTAATAACATTAGAACGCTTGATTTGCCGCAGCGCCTTATGCCTGTAATGGCGACTATCTTTGAGTCTGAACTACGCTCAATAACATTTAAGTTTACGTCACGTTGAACAAGAACTTTACGCAAAGCATACGTATTCCATTCTCCAAAAATTGCCGAGGTTTCCATTATTGTTCTCTCACAGAACGATATATAAAATTTTCTGTTTTTATTTAGAACAA
>CAZXGX010000167.1:0-2941 GCA_964640475.1 uncultured Candidatus Bathyarchaeia archaeon | reverse complement strand
TCAACATTTGGAGAAAAACTGGAAAAGGTAGTTAAGCTTACTTAATAAAAGATGCATTCCAATAGTAAATTTTTTTGTATTTATCATCTACAGGATAAGCGGGATCATCATAGACTATGTCTAAACGATTACCATACTCTGAAAAAAGCGAAAGTGACAAATTCCAAATTTGCTGAGACCTTTCTCCAGCTTGCCAATACCAATTTCGATCATAAGGATATCTCATTCCCCAACCGTAGTTCATTGGCAAAACCAATACTGCCTGAGTTTCTACTGATCCATATGATGCTTGTTTGTTCGCAATTACATCAATCCAAAATCGCTTTAGTGCTTCAAAATGTTCATCAAGCAATGTGCCATAAATATTGGTACCGTCATAAGGGTAATTAAAAATCACAACGTACTTTGCACCAGCTTCATATGCTAACACCATTTGGCTGTAAATTTCTTCTCCACTATCTAGGTAGGGTGGTTGATCATATTTCCAAGTTATTATTGCGCCCCAACTTTTGTTTTGCATTTGAGCTGCACCTCTTAACAAACCAATGTTTTTAGTCAATGTGTCATTCCAACCAAGCTGAGCAAGAACAACATCGTAACCCCCCAAATAGTCAAACCAGTAAAGGGTATAATCGGAAACGAAGGCGGTAATTGATTTACTCTGAAGTTCTTTAATACCTAAATCATTCTTAATTCTATCAACATACATATTTGCAGCCAAATCATAATCCTTAGCAAGAGAACCATTCATAAACGCCTCCATTGCAGAAGCATGCGACTGATAAAGGGGGGAATTTTGTAGTTTTAAATACTCAAAATAACGTGACCAATTGTAATCTAACTGAATGCCACCAGGTTCATCATAATAGTAAACTCCCAAGAATTTCTGGCCCCATCTTTGTTTAGCAAAATCCAACCAGGGTATTTGCCATTGGCAATCGGTATCAAACCAACCAAAATAAACTATTATGTGTAATCCTGATGCTACGGCATAGTTACAGATTTCATTTGTTATTGTTTCATTCTTACTTATTGGTCCTGATTGAAGCAAAAACAGGTTAGTGTAATCCTTCACTTTATCAATTAGCGCTAAAGCTTCTTCACTTGTATTTCCACAAAAAGTTACGCCTACATAAAACGGGGTGGTTTGTCGGTCTCTCATTGTATTAGTAGAAAAAATAGATGCTATTATTAGAACGACAATAAGTAAGGCTAATGAGATCGAAGTTCGTTTTCTCATGTTATTTGCGCCCAATTATTCTGTAAAAACTTTATGATTCATTTATATAATAAACAACATTAATATTTTTCGTTTAAAAAATAAACTGATTCTGAGAATCAAAACTATATGAAGTTACTTCTTAAAATCATAGATCCAACCTTAACGCCAATATCTTCCCCTATGATCGGGCACTTCACTTTAAGCAGAAAAAAAATCTCTTTGTTTTCTACACCACTTAGTGATTCATAGTTACCTTGACCCTTGCTAATGATTAAACCTGCATCTTCAAACTGCTTAATAAAATCTGACGAACACTCTAAAAATAAAATACCTGTGCAATCAGTGCCAATAGATATAACAGGAACAATACTTGTGATTCCTGCTGTTTCAGCATCTTTAAATGTAGCATCATTCAAAATTGGTGAACCCTTAACTGCATAAGTTACAGCTACTTTCTGCTTTAACAACTCATCGATCAGTACCTTATCAAAGACTGTTTCTCCTGCATTGTCTGCGAGATATAACACTTTCTTTGTTCTTTGAAGGGATTTTTTCAGTTTAGCGACATCATTTATCGCAAGATCACTACTGAATACGTCCTCAATTGCTTTTTCTAAGTTAATATCCACCTTTGGACCAAAATCTATTACATTGCCAGCAATAGCTACCTTAACAGCAGCTAGTAACGGGTCTTCCGAAGCTTCAACTATAGCAACAAGTCTTGGGTAAAGCGCCAAGGCAGCACGATTATATTTCTCCTTTAACAGACTATAAGGGTCAACATTAACGGTTACTTTTTTAATAATCCTATGAACATTTGTAGCAAGTTCAGGAGTAGTTCTATTCCATTGAGCATTTGACAAATAAGTCATTACTTCTCTAAGAGCGATCTCCTGTTTGGATAAGTTAGTAGTACTCGCTTTAGTGGCCTCTAACGCCTGCCTTAACAAACAAGGAATACACTCAAAATGTACCTTCAGGATAAACGCCTCTCAAAGAATTTTTGCATATAGTACTGTCTTCCTTCATATTCTACTGATACAATTTTATCAGCGGCTAATAGTTTCTCTATTATTTGCCGATTTGCCTTCGCTTTATTTAAAAAAGCCTTAACGGCTTCTTCACGCATTGGATGCACAGACATTATACTCAATAAATCTTTTTCAGCATCCCCTGTAAAAGCAAATGCGTTACCCTCGTAACTAACAATGCATTCAACTCTGTCAACGCCAAGTCTTTCAGAAAAAATCTGAAAGGCACTATTTACAACCTCTTCCTTGGCTACTTTTACCCACTTTTCCGTTGGTGGTCTAATTGGAACTGAGATATAAGCCCTGTTTAGTTTTTCCAACTTTTCCAAAAAAGCGGCGATCTTTTCAAGTTCAGCTTCATAGTCTATACTGCCTATTAGCATAGTTTCAGTTACGATTGTCCCTTTGAAAGTCTCTGCAAAATCTATGATGCCTTTTAGAATAGTATTTAATTCTAAGCCTTTATTGGGCCTATTGACAAGTTTCCATATGTCATTGTCTACTGCATCCACCTTCAGCGAAACATAATCCGCCTTTAACAGATCTTCCCTTACAGCGTTTGACCAAATCATTGAAGCATTAGTTATAACTGCTATTGGAATACCGATTTGCTTTAGAAGCAATATTTCTTCGCCTATATTAACATCTAAAGTTGGTTCTCCATCTGACACAAAAGTGAGATAATCAA
>CAZXGX010000166.1:0-2962 GCA_964640475.1 uncultured Candidatus Bathyarchaeia archaeon | reverse complement strand
TGCCAACAACTAATAGATTAAAAAAAATTCCAGCATACAATTAGTGTGAATTTACGCTTGGGACAAAGTAGCCCGGGAGAGATTCGAACTCTCGTCAAGGGCTCCAGAGGCCCCTATGCTTGACCACTACACCACCGGGCTTTGGTTCTACACAAAATGTTTTATCGGTTAATAACTTTAACGTTGCGCCAGCCCGTTTTGGTTTTTTACTTTAAGCGCTTCACGCATACAGTAGCATTCTTGGCTGACTTGATTCCAGTCCTCACAACACCACAAAGTGTCAACGATGGGATCTTTGTGTTGCCAGTACCTGGTTGAGCAGAAAAGCTTTGTTGGATAAAGATACGAGTTGTGGCTATCACAGTTGCCACAGCATTTCAAGGTATCATTCTTATCCATTTCACTTACCGCCTTTCTCCCCTAATTTAGCTCTCTGATAAAATGGAGAACGCTTAAAATCTGTTCCCAACCGCTCTATCGCTGAAGCAACAAGAATGGGAAAAACCATCAATGCATCACCAATAACCATCATATGGTCAGCTTCACTCTTCATTTTACCCCAACTAACCGTCTCCTCTAAAGTTGAGCCTGATAAGCCACCTGTTTCAGGGCGATCCATAGTGATCACAACAGCGTAATCTAAGCCTTTCTTTGAGGCCAGGGCTGAGGATTGAATTGTGTTTCGCGGAACACCACCACCGATAACTATCATGCCATTCTTTGGTGATTTACCACAAATTTCGCATATTGTTGGCACATCTTTGAAAGCGTCAACCAAGAGCACGTTTTTCTGATCCTTCTGGGAAGCGTGTAACCAATGGATAAAACCGAATTCTGAGTCTCGAACCGCTGGAATGAAAATGGGCACGTTTTCTTCATAAGCAGCGCGTAGAATAGAGTTTGGATCGGTTAAACGTTTACCAATTTCCCACGCGAATTCGTCAGAAGATAGACTTTGTCCAATTCTTTGTTTGGCTATATCAGCATACATCTCAGAAAAAATGTAATCAAGCCTTACGTAGTCTTCTTCAGGAACGTAGATGTCGTAAATTCTGAAAATATGGTACTTGTAGAGTTCTTTATCGTTTGCCGCCCAGCTTCCTTGATAGTGATGCCCACCAACAGCCTCAATAGCGTCATGAACCATGCAAGCGCCAGTTGTAACAATAACATCAACCAGCTTTTTTCTTATCAAATCAGTAACTAAGGTACGCATCCCAGCTGGCACCACAGCTCCTGATAAAGCTAAAAAAATTGTACAGTCAGGGTCTTTAAGCATTTTTTCATAAATATCGCAAGCTGAAGCCAATCTTCCAGCACCAAAAGAACCTGAGTTCTTGAATTGTTGAATTAATTCGTCAACAGTTAAGGCTTTGTCGATTTTAATGTGCTTTACTGGTTTTTCTAAATAATCTTTTCTTTCCATGCCTAGTTAACGCCTTATTATTCGTTGTGAATCATAGGAAAAAAGGTTTTTCATACCTGCCAAAGCAATCCGAACTTTAGATTAAAATAAAAAAGAAAAAAGAGCTTGTTTTATGAGTGGTTTATCTTTTTTCTCTTAATTTTAGGAAGACGAAAATAGCTATTACAATAATTATTACAGTTGCAGCAAAGATTAGTGTGTAAATATAATCTGATAACTTGAGCGCGGCTGAAGAAACTTGAATTGTGGCGGCTTGGCTTGTTATTTTTTGTTCGCCTGCTTGATAGCTTGCTGTTATTGTCCAATCTCCAACTGTGTTGGGTTCATATCTGTAGTTGAATGTGCCGTCTGAGGCTGTGGTAACTGTTATGTTTTCTATGGTGCCGTCTGGTCGTGTGAAGCTTAAGGTTACTGCTGCATCAGCTATTTCTGGAAAAAGTGTACCTGAAACCTCAAAGGATTCACCTAAGGTTATCTGTGTTTTGTTAAGATGGATGGTTACTTGGCTGACTGCTGTGTTGTATTCAGCGAAACAGTAAAGATTCCAGTCTTTTGTTCCAACATATAATCTTCCACCATAGGGGGTTGGAGAGGACCAGCTAGCTGAAGGAAGGATATAGCGTTCAATCTTTTCTCCCGTTTGTGCATCAAATATGAAGATGTTGCGTTCACTGGTTACAATGTAGATTTTGCCGTCAGCATAGGATGGTGCAACGTAGTATTCATCACCTGTGAATGTGTTCCAGATTTTAACACCAGTGGTAGCGTTGAGACAGGTGATGTCAAACTTGTCGACAATGAAGACTTTTCCATCTAAATAGATAGGTGAGGAAACGATAAACTCGTTTGCTTCAGGATTAGTGAAGTTCCAAATTATGTTGCCGTTTGTAGCGTTAATCGCATAATATGTTCGCAAGTTTGCAGACGTGAAGACTATCCCGTTTGCCACTGTAGGTGAACCTATCATGTCTGTTCCCCCAGTAAATTGAATCTCGTAGGGAATTTCTTTAGACCATATCAATTCACCTGTTTCAGCGTCTACCTTGAAAAGAGTGCCAACATTTGGAGTCTCTGAAACAATGTAAACTGCACCATCAACTATACATGGTGAAGCTTTAAGCAAGCCTCCCGTTTGATATTTCCATAAAACTTCGCCATCACTAAAATCAATGGCATATATGTTGCCGTCAAGAGAACCAATATACACAGAATTATCCACTATTGCTGGTGAAGAACGAAGCATAACTGCTGAACCATACGTGACTGGAAGGTTGCTGTTCACAAAAGTTTTCCATTGCAACTCACCAGTGTAGGCGTTAAGACAATAAACATAGCCGTCTTCGCCTCCAGTGCACAATCTACCGTTTACAATAGCAGGTGAAGACTCAATTGTGCTTTCCGTAGCAAACTTCCAAATGAGCGTACCACTCCAAGCATTAACTGCATAAATGTTCTTGTCCTGAGACCCAAAATATGCAATGCCATTTACAACACTTGGAGACGACACTATTGAACCGTTAGTTGTAAAGGTCCATA
>CAZXGX010000165.1:0-2979 GCA_964640475.1 uncultured Candidatus Bathyarchaeia archaeon | reverse complement strand
CCCGACCCCGAGCTACGCGACTATGAGTATGTGCCCCTCAAGCAGGACATCTACGAGTACTTCGAGCGTGAGGTCAAGCCGTACGTCCCTGATGCCTGGATCGACGAGTCCAAGCGTGATGAGAAGGACGACCAGGTCGGCATCGTCGGCTACGAGATACCACTCAATCGCCACTTCTACGTCTACGAGCCGCCCCGGCCGCTGGAAGAAATCGAAGCCGATATCGCCAAGCTCGAAGGCGAGATCGTGCAGATGCTCAAGGAGGTGGTCAAGTGAGCACCGCCGTCGATGCGATTCGCCGGGTTCTCGCCGAGGCCAACGGGCCACTCCACTACAAGGACATCACTCGGCGGATTCTCAAGCAAGGATACTGGCAGACGGATGGGAAGACCCCTGAAGCAACGGTTGGTGCTCAGATAGCTGTCAGCATCAAGAAGCACGGCAATGGATCTCCTTTTCGACGGGTAGAACACGGAGTGTTCGAACTGAACCCGAATGGGATGTCCGCCCCGAGTATAGCAGGCAAGCCGACAGAGGCTCCGAAGGGCAAGGAAGTCCGAAGCGGAAAGACGCTGTCCTTCACCGACGCGGCGGAACACATACTTCAGCAATGTGGCAACCGTCGGCCGATGCACTACCGCGACATTACGGGCAAGGCGTTGGAACAGCATCTCCTGAACACATCAGGTTTGACGCCGGATGCGACGATGTACGCGCAGATCATGCAGGAGAATCAGCGTCGCAGCCGTCGCGGTAAGAGACCCCGCTTCGAGCGGTATGGCAAGGGCATGGTCGGCTTATCGGCGTGGCA
Source organism: uncultured Candidatus Bathyarchaeia archaeon (assembly GCA_964640475.1). Taxonomy (GTDB): domain Archaea; phylum Thermoproteota; class Bathyarchaeia; order Bathyarchaeales; family Bathycorpusculaceae; genus Bathycorpusculum. The sequence goes on along the minus strand of CAZXGX010000165.1, from coordinate 2,168 downwards.
CGGCGAGGGCCTTGCCTACCAGATCGAGGAGCATAACCGTGACATCCGCAAGAAGCTCCACAGGGAATTGCAGAAGATGCCGCCGGACGCCTTCGAAGACCTCATTGGCCGACTCTTGGCCGAAATCGGCTTCGAAGAAGTACAAGTAACCGCCCGACAGGGAGACGGCGGAATCGACGTTCGCGGCACCCTGGTTGTCGGCGAGGTGATCCGTACCCGGATGGCGGTGCAGGTCAAGCGGTGGAAGAACAACGTGCAAGCCCCGACGGTCCAGCAGGTTCGCGGGTCGCTCGGAGCCCATGAGCAGGGGCTCATCATCACGACCAGCGATTTCAGTAGCGGTGCCCGCACGGAGGCCGAACGCCCCGATGCCGTCCCCGTGGCCTTGATGAACGGCGAACAACTTGTCAGTCTCTTAGTGGAGAACGAAATCGGTGTGGCGAAGAAGTCCTACGAACTCATCAAGCTTGGCGAGAGCGAGGGGGAGCCAGAATGACACAGCGGGCCGATCTGGGGGAAGTGGCCGAACAGGTTGGGGTGGTCCGCGGGCGACAGCTTCCCCGATATCCGGCCTACATGCCAACGGGAGTTGACTGGCTCGATGTTGTGCCGGATCATTGGTCTATTCGTCGCCTCAAATGGTCTGTGAAGGCTTGCCAAAATGGTATCTGGGGTGAGGAGCCGGACGGTCAAAACGATATCGTCTGTATCCGTGTCGCGGATTTTGACCGGACATCTTTTCGAGTGAGCACCTTCCGCCCGACGTACCGGGCCGTTGCTCTGGGAGAGCGTAAGGGCCGGGTACTCAGGCTGGGCGATCTTCTTCTGGAGAAATCGGGTGGCGGCGAGTTGCAGCCAGTCGGTGCGGTTGTGCAGTATGTTCATGCCCTTGAGGCGGTGTGCTCGAACTTTGTTGCTCGGATGCCGGTCGCTTCAGGTTACGAGAGCCGCTATCTTACCTACCTGCACGCCCATCTCTACGCTGGCCGAGTGAACGTCCGATCCATAAAACAGACAACAGGAATTCAGAACTTGGATTCGCGGTTCTATCTGAGTGAGTGTGCTGTTTTTCCTCCTCTCGAGGAACAACAGGCCATCGCCGCCTTTCTCGACCGCGAGACGGCGGAGATTGATGGGCTGATTGCCAAGAAGCGGCGGCTGATCGAGTTGCTCAAGGAGAAGCGGACCGCCCTCATCAGCCACGCCGTCACCAAGGGCCTCAACCCCAAAGCTCCCATGAAACCCAGCGGCATCGACTGGCTGGGGGACGTACCGGCACATTGGCGGCTACTGCGGTTGAGGTTCATAGCGACGATTCAGAGTGGCCTCACGCTCGGAAAGAAGTATGACCCAGGGACAACCATCAGCCACCCATATTTGAGAGTGGCGAATGTTCAGGATGGATACCTTGATCTGACGGAGATTACCCAGGTCGAGATTCCGCCCGGCGATGTCCAGCGATTCGACCTACAGGCGGGTGATGTCCTCATGACCGAAGGTGGTGATTTTGACAAGCTCGGGCGAGGCTATGTGTGGGAAGGCCAGATTGCAGGCTGTCTCCATCAGAACCATATATTCGCGGTTCGGCCGCATGCCAAGCATCTCGACTCCCACTTTCTGGCGTGTGTGTTGACCTCCTCTCATGGCAAGAACTACTTCACATCGACTTCTCAGCAAACAACGAATCTGGCGACAACGAACAGGACCAAACTCGGCAATCTCTGTGTACCGCTCCCGGACGTGGAAGAGCAACGCGCAATCCTCGCCTGGATACGTGCGCGGACGCACACGATTGACAACATCGTAAAGACAGGGGAAGGCGCGATTGTGAAGCTCAACGAGTACCGTTCGGCCCTAATCTCCGCAGCGGTGACGGGCAAGATTGATGTGCGAGGAGAGACGTAGTATGAAGTGTCTCAGTGTACGCCAGCCGTGGGCCGCGTTGATCGTCATGGGTCTGAAGGACGTGGAGAATCGGTCGTGGATGCCGGGCTACCGGGGGCGGATATTGATTCACGCCGGAGCCGGCTTGAGAGTGAGCGATCTGGACTATCTCGCCCACAAGTACGGGATCGAGGTGGACCGTTCTTCGCTAGTGCTCGGGGTGATTCTAGGGGCCGTGGACCTGATCGACTGCAAGAAGAAGGTGAGCAGCCGTTGGCATCGTC
>CAZXGX010000164.1:0-3144 GCA_964640475.1 uncultured Candidatus Bathyarchaeia archaeon | reverse complement strand
TTGCAGTTGAAAAATTCGGTGCAGACATGGTAACAGTCCACTTAATCAGCATTGATCCCTTACTTAAAGATGCAAAACCACGCGACGCAGTAAATACTGTTGAAAAAGTACTGCAAGCCGTAGATGTACCACTCGTTATCGGTGGTTGCGGTGACCCAGTTAAAGACGCAGACGTCTTTGAAGCAGTGTGCGAAGCATTCCCAGGTGAAAGATTCTTAATTAGCTCCTTAACACGCGACATGGACATTGACCGATGCGCAAAATACGTTAAGAAAGCCGGTAACGCAGCATTATCATTTACTCCAATGGACCTAAACCTTGCACGCGAACTCAACAGACGTCTCTTCGACTACCTTGGAAAAGAAGATATCGTTATGGACTTAACAACTGCAGCCTTAGGTTACGGTTTAGATTACGCATTCACAAACATGGAACGCGCAAGGATGGGCGGTTTAATGGGCGACTCAGAATTAGCTCAACCAATGTCTTCAGGAACAACTAACGCTTGGGCAGCAAGAGAAGCATGGCTTAAAATGTCAGCAGAATGGGAACCAAGAGAACTTCGAGGTCCACTGTGGGAAGTTACAACAGCAATTACACTATTACTTGCAGGTGTCGACTTATTCATGATGATGCACCCAGCAGCCGTAAAAACACTAAAAGACGTGACCAATTACCTAACAAGCGGCAAAAAAGCAGACGCCTCAAAGTTTGCTGATTGGGTTACAGTTAAGGCTTAAAGGAGTATGAATGACACATGAGCGAGAAAAAGAAAGGCGGATTAAAAGAATTAAGCCCAATAGACGTTTACAAGCTACTTCCAAAAATTAACTGCAAAGAATGCGGCGTAGACAATTGTATGGCGTTTGCCACAAAAATTGTTAACCGCGAAATGACCCTTGATCAATGTCCACCACTGAAAAAGAAAGAACACGAGAAAGCCTACAACCAACTAAAAGAACTGTTAAAACCAGCAGTTAAAGAAGTCATAGTGGGCGTTGGTGATAAATCCAAGAAACTCGGCGGCAAACTAGTAATGTACCGCCATGAATTCACTTACACAAACCCCACAGCCATAGCAATCGACGTAACAGACGAAATGAAAGAGGAAGAAGTCTTGAGCCGAATACGTAAAACAGAAGGCTTCAGCTTCGAATACATCGGCTACACATTAAAACTCGACATGATCGCAGTTCGATCAACAAGCGGCGACGCAGAAAAATTTAAAGCAGTAGTAAAGAAAGTCGTAGAAGTCACCAAGTTACCCCTGATCCTATGCGCCCTTAACCCAACCGTTATGGAAGCAGGATTAATGGCAGCACCAAAAGCACGACCACTAATTTACGCAGCAACAAAAGAAAACTGGAAAGACATGGCAGAATTGGCTCTAATGTACAACTGCCCAATAGTTGCTTCAGCACCAAACGACCTAACTGCGCTACAATCTATTGCTAAAACCCTGCAGGCTTACGGTGTAAACGACATAGTTCTTGATCCAGGAACCTTCATAAACGAAGGCTTACCAGACACAATAAACAACTTTACCATGCTTCGAAGAGCAGCCACAAAAAGCGGCGACGAACTTGCTGGATTCCCATTACTGGGTGTCCCAATGGTTGCTTGGCAAGACAAAGGCGAAACAGCAGATGACCTAATAAAATGGCGTGAAGCATACGCAGCTTCAATGCTAGTCGTCCGCTACGCTGACGTCATTATAATACACGGAAATGACGGCTGGTCACTACTCCCAACAGCAGTACTAAGACAAAACATCTACACAGACCCACGCAAACCAGTAGCAGTCGCACCAGGACTCAAAGCTTTTGGCACACCAGACGAGAACTCACCAGTGTTCTTCACATCAAACTTCGCATTAACATACTACACAGTCGCCTCAGACATTGAAAGCAGCAAAATCAACGCATACCTAATAGTCGTCGAAACAGAAGGCTCAGCTATTGACAGCGGAGTTGCAGGACGCAAACTAACAGCCGAACGAGTTGCAGACGCAATCAAAGCATCAGGCGTTGAAGGCAAAGTTAAACACCGCAAAATCATAATCCCAGGCAAAGCTTCACGTATCAGCGGCGAAATCGAAGAACTCAGCGGCTGGAAAGTCCAAGTTGGACCACGCGACAGTTCTGAGATACCAAAATATCTCATAGAAAAGTGGCAACCTTAAAACCACTTATTTCTTTCGTTTTTTTCATTTTCTTTTATTTTTGACTTGGATTTTTCAGATGGCTTCACAACAGATTCAAGTGCACAGTAACTGTTTAAGTTAAAGTAAGGTTGTTTGGTGATTAACATGGAAGAATTGCTTGACAGGATAACTGTAGACCCCGATGTGCTCGTGGGAAAGCCTGTTATAAGAGGAACACGTGTACCTGCGTACCTCATCGTCGAGCTTGTAGCTCACGGCATGACCACCAAAGAAATACTTAAAGAATACCCGCGGCTAAAAGAACAAGACATCAAAGCGGCACTTCTTTATGCTTCAAAACTAGTAGAAAGCGAAGTTACCGTTCTATCTCTCTAAAATTTTTAATCTACTGTTAAAGCAGAAAACCAGTTGCCAGTTTTTTACTAACCAGCTTGATGCGGGATGAGCATAAGGACTTACGGGGCATAAGCTCCCACGGGAAAACTGCTTTTGTTCATCTTGAAATTTAATCAGCAGACCAGCAACGACCAAAGCCACCGCCGTTACTACAACCTCTAACAATACACTCTGCAGATATCTGGCTATTGTTGAAGTAGATTATTCGTTGCTACGCCATCTAAGAGTCCATTGTGCCATGCTGTCTAAGATAGGTGTTAATTCTTGCCCTTTTCCTCTAAGCGAATATTGGATTAAGACTGGTATTTCAGCAATGACCTCTTTTTTTATGGCACAACAATTACTGAGTTCTTTTAGTTTTGAAGAGAGTGTTTTGGAGCTGATTGGTTGGAGTGCTCTCATTAACTCGTTAAATCGGGCGGGTTTTTTGAGTAAGTGGAGTTCTTTTATTATTCGTAGGCTCCATTGGTTGCCGACTACTCGTATGGCTTCTTCGTAAGGGCATTTGGTGGTTGAAATAAGCTGTAATGTACAAAGCTTGTGCTACACTGCACAACCAAACAGCAACCTGCCACACAAACCAA
>CAZXGX010000163.1:0-3169 GCA_964640475.1 uncultured Candidatus Bathyarchaeia archaeon | reverse complement strand
TGCAATAAAAGAAGCCTTTCCAGAAATTAGATATCTTGTCAACTTGATTTATTGACGAAAAATCTGTCAGAAGCGTATTGTTGAGACGATATGCTGATAAGTGAAAACATTATTCTACAGCTTATCTCAATATAAGGTTTGATTGATATGGTTAAAACTTACAAGATTGCTGTCCTAAAAGGTGATGGTATTGGACCAGAAGTTACAGAAGCAACAATTAACGTATTTGATGCGGTAGTAAAAAAATCCAATTTCAAACTAGATTATCTATACGGTGAAGCAGGTGCACACTGCATACCAGAACACGGTACCAACCTGCCTAAAGAAACAATAGAATTAATAAAACAAACAAGCGCTTGCCTAAAAGGCCCCATGACTACACCTGAAGAAGCAGGAGCGCCAGTAAGCGTAGCAGTCACATTAAGACGAATATTTAACCTCTATGCAAACGTGCGCCCATGTAAAAGCTTCCCAAGCGTAGAATCACTAAAACCAAACATTGACCTAGTCGTCGTCAGAGAAAACACTGAAGGATTATACTCAGGCGCAGAATCACTTCTCGCCCCAGGTGTCGGAGTAGCATTAAGAATAATCACAAGAGAAGCCTCATTAAAAGTTGCAGAATACGCTTTCAAACTCGCCATGCAACGCAAAAAACACTTAACCTACATACACAAAGGCAACATCCTGCGTATAACAGACGGCATCTTCAAAGACGCAGTTAAAGAAGTCCAAAAGAAGTACCCAGAAGTCACAGTTGACGACTTACACATTGATGCAGCCACCATGCAACTAATCAAACAACCAGCCTCCTACGATGTCATGGTCACAACAAACCTTTTCGGCGACATAATATCTGACGAAGCCGCACAAGTAACAGGCAGCTTAGGATTAGCAGCAGGAGCAAACATAGGCGAAACATATGGCATGTTTGAACCAGTCCACGGCAGCGCACCAAAATACACAGGCATGAACCGAGTAAACCCAATTGCAACCATACTCTCAGGCGCAATGATGCTTGACTACTTTGGCGAAATTGCAGCGGCAAAGAAAATTGAAGACGCAGTCATTGCTGTACTAACAGAAGGCAAAGTGCGCACAGCAGATCTAGGCGGCAAATCAACAACAAGCGAAATTGCAGCGGCAATAGTTCAAAAAATCAACTAGGCGTAACCGAAAAAACAGTTGAACTTCGAGTGGATATTTCCACTCTATTTCCATAACCCTTCTTAACGAAACCATCCTCAATCGTGACCGTATCCCCAATTTTTAGTTGACTAAGCTCTTCAGCTTGATTACGCCAAACTGAGACACGAACACTTCCAGAATCATCAGTTAACTCAAAAACAAACAGTTTAATTCTCTCACCCTTACCTGTAGTAACTTCCTTAAGTGGCTCAACAACTGAAACTTCACCCTCAACATTAACAATTGCTCCTTCACGCAACTCAGCCATTTTAGTAAAAAGCAACCGAATAGGCAAAACATGAGCAAAACAACCAGAATCCACATGAACCTCTAATATACCACTTTGAGTCTCCTTAATTTTAGCATTAACCAAATTCAACCCAACCTTTGGCTTAAGCTGCTTATCCAACTCTTCAGCCTTCTCATTCCAAGCAACCACAGTAGCAACACCCGAAGTATCCTCAAAAGTGAACCGCAAAACTCTACCCTCACTACCATCACCTTTAGTAAAAACAGTAAGGTTAGAAACCTCACGCACCTTACCCGCCAAATTCACAGTAAAAAAAGATTTATTCAAATCAACAATTTTAGTAGCAAACTTTTCAAGCGAAGGATAAACACCTTCATCATCAAAGACTTCAATTTTACTTTTACCCCCAAGATGCAACTCCACTTTCCCATAACGATCCTCACGAGTGTACCCATGAAGAAGCCTCAATATCTGATTAATCTTTAACCCACCAGCCTCAACCACTTCAACCCTCTCATTCCACAAGACAACACGCAAAAGCCCCTCACTATCTGCAATCATCAAAGTAGCAAATTTTCCGCTTTTTTCGCCACCATTAAAACTACGTGCAGGAAAAACAGCAACTAATCTTCCCTCAACTGTAACATCATTTAAACCCGCAAACAATCGTTTAGACGAAAGAACACTGCTAAAAGTCACATTCTGCGTTGACACATCGATATCATACTTGGCAGCAATTAAACGCATTAGCGTTTCGTCACCTATCAAACCGCCCGAGCGGTTCCTCGCTTCAGCTAAAGAGTCCATAATTTGCTGTTCAGATAGTTCTGGATGCTTAGCAAGTATAGCTTGAATTATTTCTTGGGTTGACATCTACTTGGTCACGGAATAGGTGTTCTGGTTGTTTATAGTTTCCCTTTCAAAGCTTAACTCTAATTATGTTTATTAAAACTTTAAATCAAATTGTTCATAAAGAAGACTTATGGATACCACGTTTCTATTTCCATTAGCATTAATTCTGATTGCGGTTGGCATAATAGTGATAGTGTTGGCGCTCTTTTTTTCTATTGGCAAATCTGAAAACGCTAAAGTGAAAGGTGCAGGCGTAATAATGATTGGTCCTATTCCAATAATTTTTGGCTCTGACAAAAAATCCGTCAAAACAGTAATAACACTTGCATTGGCATTGATGATAGTGTTGATTATTTGGTATTATTTCCTATTGAGGTAAAAGTAACATGTCTGAAGAAAACATTCACTCCGGAGAAGATGGAATCACTATTTCAAACAAATTATTTCGCGTATTAATACTCGGTTTTTGCCTCATTTTTATCGGCATAATCCTTCTTGTTATTTCTTTAGCTCAAAATGGATCAGGAAGCATTGGCGGAGTAATTTTCATCGGTCCAATCCCCATAGTTTTAGGAGCTGGACCTGATGCCAACTGGTTAATAATAATCAGTATAGTAATCGCAGTAGTATCTTTAGTTGGGTTCTTTATTTTTACTAGAAGAAGTAGAAGAATAGTGGGTTAAGAAGAGTTTTACTCGTTTTCTTGTTCTTCATCTTTTCCGTAGTATGCATAAAGGAAGATCAATAGTAGAACAATAAATGTTGAACCCATTAAGAGGTACTGGAATATTGTGAAATATGGATATAGATCCATTGCGAGTCTCCTTGTATTTTATCTTAATCTTGTAACGTCTTCATATTTAAGCAGTAGCTTTTTTC
>CAZXGX010000162.1:0-3171 GCA_964640475.1 uncultured Candidatus Bathyarchaeia archaeon | reverse complement strand
CAACCCTAACCAGAATCCGTGATATGTCTGCAACTGGCACGCCTTTGGACCAAATCAACCAGGCACTAATGGTTAGTGACCAACCTGCAACCAATGCACTAATCACCGTTGCAGACTTTGCCAAATCCTTACAGACCGCAAGTGACCACCTGACATATCTGCAAAACAAACTGGACCAAACTAATGACCGTTTGGACGCATTGACCGCCTGGCTTGCGTTGCCATTTTTCAAACGCTTGTTCAAAAGACCGCCTGTGTAGTAATCCTGGCAGTTTCTGGCAGTATAACTGCGCTTTTGCACTGTTCACCTTGTTACATTTTGCAGAATAAATCACCGCAAAACCAGTCTCAAATAGTCTCAAATAGTCTCAAACCTGTTCGATTGTGTTCGATTCACTCCGAAACAGTCCGAAACAGTACCGAAACAGTCCGCTTTTATCCAGGATTCCAAATCTCTAATCTGCCAAATCCAACCTGCTATTGCCTGTATAACTGGTTCAATCATTGCCTGATATGTGTCCAAAAGTGTCCATTTTTATCCGACAAGTGCCGTCTATTTGGTTCACCGTTTGCCCTTTTAATGTGCGCAATTGCACAGTTTGACCTGGTTACAGTCCGTTATTTCACCGTCTAAACGGTTCATTGCACCCCCCTTGCCTAATTTTGCCCTTGCGTGCATACGGTTACCGCATCGCTTGCGTTGACTATGGTCCAGAGATTCACACCCCCCGTGCCCGTTTGCGCAGTTTTGTCACTGTATAACTGCACAAATGAACCAGGCAGACACACTTGCAAAAGTGCCTGCCTGGTCAAATTTTGGTCAAATTCTGGTCAAGTTAATCTGCATCAAGGAAAGTGCCCTCTATGCCCTCAAATACGTCACCTGTACGCACACTAACCAGTTCACGCCCTGTGTCCTGGTTCAATCTGCGTTCTAATGTCAATGCCAGATTGACCAGTTTGTCTGTGGTCATTTCTGCCAATTGTTCTGTGTCTGCACGCCTGGTTAGTTCTGCCAGAACCGCCCCTAATAGTTTTGCAGTTACTCCAAAACGTTGCCTGCGTGTGACCTCAAATGATTCTGTAATGTTTTGAATCTCGTAATATTCTTGTTCACGAATCTGTGCAAACAGTTCACCTTGCCACTTGATTAAGGTTTGCTTACTAACCCCCAAATCCTCTGCTATTTTGTCAAAACTGTTACCCTGTGCACGTTGCAAAACAAACGCCATTTTTGTGTCATTGCCATAACTCATTTATTCGTCACCCCGTTCAGTCTTTTGTTGTTTATAGAGTTCACGAAACCTGTCAATCGTGTTTTGTGGTCCAGTGTTTTTCAGATTTATTACAACCTCACGCAGATACATAGGCGTGTTTGGTTCTGCGTAATCCTTGACCAGGTCTATTGCATCTGTCACGTGACCAACTGTTACCTGTTCGTTAAACCAGTACCGACACATATCCAAAAACGCCATACTTTTTGACGCTTTTTTGCCTGTTTTTTTCTGCCAAACTGACAAAATATTGTCTGTGTACTCGTTGAAACTACTACTACTACCATTGTCACGCGTGACTATATCGTGACTCAAACGTGACGTGTCCGTGACACTCTTAGTCTTAGTAGTAGTTTTTAAGTCTTTAACTGGTTCTGGTTCTTTTTTTAAATCTTTAACTGCGTCTGATTTTTTGTTTTTTTCTGCATCTGGTTCTGGTTCTGTCCAGGTTTCACCGTTTGCCAGTGCACGTCTTTTGGCTTGACGATACGCCCATTGTTCACGTTTGTCTGCCATTGACGGTCCTTGTTCTTTTGCAAACCGTTTGATTGTCACGCCATTGTCCAGGTCAACCAAATCTGCGCGTTGTAATGCGTCCAGTGCGTTCTGTAATTCAGATTCCTGGACACGCAAAATCCAGGCAATGTCCTGGACCGTTGCAGGCTTATCACTTACCGTGACCAGACCAAATGCATCGCTTTTGCCTGCAAGCAGATACACCTCAAAATAGACCGCCTTTGCCTGGTCTGGCAGTTGCATAAAGTTTGGTTCGTCTATCAAGTTTGTTCTGAATTTCAACCAGTTGAAACCATTACTTGAATCACGTGGACTGTAATCGTCAACGTTGACCATAATGCACCCCCTGCATTGACTCAATTATTCGATTTTTGATTGTTGGATTTTTGGACATTGCCCAAACCAGGTCACGTACAAATTCACCTGGACTGGCACGCCCTGTGTCAATTGCCTGGACTTTGACTAACTCAATCCAGGCAGAATCCGCACGCAGATTCCAAATCTTGTTAAGTGCCATATGCACAAACCTCTCTGGTCCAAATAGACCAAACTAAGTCTGCGTGCAGGTTATAGGATTGACGAATTGACGTGAGTGTGTATAATAAATTCAATAACAGCATACACACACGACAAACCACCGCCTGCAAGCAGTTTTGTCACCTACAAACCAGAGTTCGCATCTCTGGTTTTTGGTTAATTGCCTTGATTATATACCACCCGTTTTACTTTTGCAGGAATTGACGCACCCCCTGCGCAATAATTCAAATCTTTACTCGTTGGACCGCCCAAAATTTTAAGATAACTTGTACCAAAAACCTTACCATAACGCAGATTGTTACCGTCTGTGCACCTCTAATCATATTTTGTCCAGAATCGCCAAAAAACCGCCTTTTTTTGCGTCAAGTTCACACCTGGACACGCTTACACTGTGCACCGCTTACAGTCTGCCAAATAACACACCTGGTCCAGCCTTTTTTATAGTGTGAATTATTGAATTTATTACACCTGGTCATTCGTCCATAGTTCCAAAACCATTGCTTTTAATCGTCATTCCATTGCTTAACCTGTTACTCGTCCAGAGTTCCAAAAATGGTACTTGGACGGTTCATTTTGGTACTTGACCTGTTACTCGTTGCAACTGCCAAAACCTTTATCTGGACGTGTCATTCTTTTACCTGGTCACTGGTCCACCTGGTCTGCCTGGTTTGTATGCTATGAATTATCGAATAATGATTCAGACTGTTAACCCATTCGTCAATCATCGCCAATCAAAACGCGCCTGGTTCTGCGCATTGTTACGGTTTTGTGAACCACGCCTTGACCAAGACTGCCTGACACACTTTTCCACCAAATGCGTTCTTACCGCAATACTCACCACCGC
>CAZXGX010000161.1:0-3183 GCA_964640475.1 uncultured Candidatus Bathyarchaeia archaeon | reverse complement strand
ATGCTTATCTGCGTTGGATAGCCTCAACTGTTAACGTGATTGAATTAATAGAGCACCTTTAATTTTTGCTTTTTCTGATTGTATGAATTTTCTTATTCTCTTTGATTGTGGGAAAGTGGAATCCCCTGTGCACAACAACAACCAGAGGGCCTTTTTGCCAGTTGTATTTTGGTGTCTGCGTACGTTTTAGTTTGTAGGCTGATTGTGCAGCTTGCCACAAGCAGATGACTCTTAACCATTTAGAATAGATTTAACACTTTTTTAGCTCAAAGTAGCTCTTCTGATGCAATTATAGATTCTGTTCTACTTTTTTGGGTCTATACTCCATTTTAAAGGCTTAACAGCTAAGAGACTTCTTGGAGGAACTTAAGTAGAAACCATTTATTAATGTATTTAATTTCCCTGTTTAGTGTAGTGAGGGCGTCATAATTGAATTAATTTGTTTTTCAGGCTTAGATTTGCTTTGAATGGTTATCTATGGTGTTAAACTTGGATGCTGTGATATTAAATCTGAGTTGTTAAAATTGTGATTAAGTTAATTGAAATCAAAATTTAGGTATTTTCGCAAACAAGCAACCAATAAAAGGAATACAGGCTGTTCCAAAGAAATAAAATAATAGCCATTGTGGGCAAGAAAAAATGAAACTTGTATTAATCCTCAACGTAATCAACCCTAAAATCGGTGGTGTCCTTCTTTGACGTGAAAAAGGAACAAGCAAAGCACTAGTTGTTCGTGCACTATCTAATCATCTTTCCGAAGTGAAAACCGTGGTTAATTGTGTAGAGATTTTTTGGTAAATATTAGACAAAAGATCAGGCTGAAACGTAAAAGTTGGATTATTGTATAAAATTTTTTAGAAAAAACTTATAAGAGAAGCTTATAGTATACTCCAAAACTAAGTAGAGGAAATTAAGGTTGCTTTTTCAGAATAAAACATTAGAGGGTGCCATTTTTGATATGGATGGCACAATGTTTGACACTGAAAGATTGCGGTTTAGGATGCTTAAACAGGCTTCTAAGGAAATCTGCGGAAAGGAAATTTCAGATAAAATCCTCTACGATTCTCTTGGAGTAAGTGCTATAAACGCTGAAAAACTTGCAAAAGAATGTTATGGAAATGATTATCCATATAAGAAAATAAGAGAACGTGCAGATGAGTTAGAAAGAGTATTCATAAGAAAAAATGGAATTCCAGTTAAAGCGGGTCTTTACAATTTACTCGAACGTCTAAAGAAAAATGGGACGCTTATTGCTTTAGCAACATCCAGTCGCAGAGAAATCGCCGAAGAATATCTTGCAAATGCACGTGTATTTAGATTTTTTGATATAATAGTCTGTGGCGACGAAATTGAAAAAGGAAAACCCGACCCCGAGATATTTCTTAAAGCGGCAAGTGAACTCAATTGTGAAACAGGTAACTGCTTTATTTTTGAAGACTCACAAAATGGTCTTCTAGCTGCAAGTGCTGCTGGTGGGGTTCCCATTTTTATTAAGGACATAAAAGAACCCGTTCTAGAGGTTAAAGCGCTTGCGTTTAGATCATATGAAAAACTGACAGATTTTTTGGATGAACTGATTAAACAGATGCCTAAAATGTCTATTCCAAGTCTTAATGAGCATTTTCCTCAGAGTATAGGATATACAATTGTAGGAATACACGGGTTCGGTGCAATAGGCGGAGGTTATTTCGCCCAGATTTTTTCTCATTGGGATGGTTATACAAGGCCGCGTCAGATAATCGGGGCCACAAGTGATGGTCTTATACGCCAGTTAGTAAACGGGCTGGGAAAATATAGAATAAAGTATGAAAGCCTTGCATACTTCCAGACAATTGCAAATGTTACACTTATTGACATGAATGAAGAATCTCAGATAATTAAGATGTATAAAAAAGCCCAAGTAATAGGATTAGCTCTTCCAGAACAAGCTATCAGAACTCAGGCGAGGACAATTGCAAAGGCTTTAATTGAAAGATTTAACAGCACTGGTGAAAGTTTAACCTTACTTATTGCTATGAACAAAATTAATTCAGCGAAGTTTGTTCAGAATCAGGTTGAAAACGTAATCAAACTACTTGAAGGTGCAGAAAAAGCAAAAAAGATTATGGAACGCACTTTTTTCAGTGAAACAGTGGTCAATAGAATTGTGTCAAAAATACCTGAGGAAATTATCCTGTCTAACTTAAACAATGATCTATATAAAATGCATAAAAGTATTATCGAATATTCAGAAAGAATGACAGAAATCTTCAGGTTTTCGCAGACCTACTTATCAGAAAATAATTCAGTAACTTACCATAAGTCCACAGGTGAAAATAAAACAATTAACATTGCTGACGAGGTTTCGTTCGTAACCCAATTTGCGAATGAGCTTTTAAAACTTAATGTTACATTATTTAGTAGCGAACCTGATATGCCGATTTACGCTAGTAAAGGAAGTCCTCTTTTAGAACGATTAAGGCAAGTTGTAACCGTAGATAATATAAAAACAATGCAAGAAATAAAAAACAAGTTATCAAACGGAACACATGCAATAATAGCATGGTATTCGGCACTTCTTGGTTACAAAACTATCGGTCAAGGTATGGGTGATTCAAGAGTATCAAGACTTGCTGAAAGCATAATTAGAAATGAAATTAAACCAGCATTATTAGTTGAGAATCCCAATTCTATGTATTACATTAATTCTATAGCCTCAAACTTCATCAAACGCTGCCGCGCTTCTTTTAAGGATAAGTGTTCAAGAGTTGGAAGAGACCCCTTGAGAAAACTTCAATATGGCGAACGAATAATGGGTGCAATCCAGTTATCGCAAAAACATGGATTACGCACTAAATGCTTGGAATTTGGAGTTGCTTGCGCAATTATGTATTCTATTTTGTCAGATGAAAGTAGTGATATAGAGAAGTTAAAAATTAAAGAGTTATACGAAAAAAGACATTCTGTTGAAGATGTTCTTACATACAAGGGTGAGTGTAATAGATCACGCTATACAGGTCTTGACGCGAACAAAGATCATGAATTAATCAAGAGAATACAAGAGAGCGTTGATAATTTGAAAAAAGAGTTATGTTCTTCAAACGAAAAAAATTCAACAATAGTTATTTTTCGTTAATGGTTGATAAGCGTTTTTGGAAAGGAAGGTTTAAATAAATACTGCCTCATTTCGTATATGCTTCAAGT
>CAZXGX010000160.1:0-3199 GCA_964640475.1 uncultured Candidatus Bathyarchaeia archaeon | reverse complement strand
TAGAGAAAAATATTGAATAGTCTTAAAGCGGCAGAATAACTTTAAATTTATCAAGTTTGTTGGGGACTAAAAAAAGAAGTGTTAGGGAACTAAAGAATGCTGTCAATGATTAAGCAGTTGGTCTCTTGTCTTAAGCAATACAAGAAATACACAGCCCTAACGCTGATCTTTGTATCATTAGAAGTCGTAATGGAAGTTATCATTCCGTTTTTAATGGCTAACCTGATTGATTTTGGTATAAACACGGGCAACATGACCTACACTATAGAGATCGGGGCTGTTCTGGTAGGTATAACGGTTTTCTCGTTGATATTTGGTGTACTTGCCGGAAACTTTGCGGCAAAAGCTTCAGCAGGCTACGCTCGAAACCTAAGGCAAACAATGTACCATAAAATCCAAGATTTCTCGTTTTCAAACATCGACAAATATTCAACTTCAAGCATCATAACCCGCTTAACAACAGACATAACTAACGTTCAGAACGCTTTTCAAATGATAACCCGTTTGGCTGTACGTTCGCCATTGATGCTTGTTTTCTCATTGATTATGGCTTACAGCATTAACCCGGAGCTTTCACCAATTTTCCTTTTTGCAGTTCCAATTCTCGGAGTAGGTATCTACTTTATTATGAACAAGGCGCACCCAATTTTCAAAAGAGTCTTCAAAACTTATGACAAACTCAACAATGTTGTTCAAGAAAACGTTCGCGGAATACGTGTTGTAAAATCATTTGTTCGTGAAGATCATGAAATAAAAAAATTCAGCAGTGTCTCTGAAAGCATCTTTCAGGATTTCTCTAAAGCAGAAAAACTAATCGCTTTTGCTATGCCATTAATGCTTTCAATCATTTACCTCAGCACGCTTCTAATTTCATGGTTTGGAGCCCAATTAATCGTTAGTAACTCAATGACTACAGGCCAATTGACAGGCTTGTTAGCGTACACAATGCAGATTCTGATGAGTTTAATGATGCTCTCAATGGTTTTTGTAGTAATAACAATATCCAGAGCTTCAGCTGAACGAATCGTTGAAATTCTGGATGAAAAAATCGATTTACACAACACAACAAATCCAGTTTACCAAGTTAAAGACGGCTCAGTAACATTCCAAAATGTAAGTTTTAGTTACTCTAAAGACAAAAACAAACTATGCCTAACCGGTATTAATCTTGACATTAAATCAGGCGAAACAGTGGGCATAATCGGCGGCACTGGCTCCTCAAAAAGCAGTCTAGTACAGCTTATCCCTCGCCTCTATGATGTAACTGAAGGGTCAGTGAAAGTTGGGGGTGTTGATGTTCAAGATTATGACATTAAAACCCTGCGTGACCAAGTAGGAATTGTACTGCAAAAAAATGTTTTATTCTCTGGGTCAATCAAGCAAAACCTGCGTTGGGGTAACGAAAACGCATCAGATGCAGAAATAATTCAAGCTTGCAAATTTGCGCAAGCAGATGAATTTATTCAGTCTTTCCCTAACGGTTACGATACTCACATCGAGCAAGGAGGATCAAACGTTTCAGGTGGACAAAAACAACGTCTCTGCATTGCAAGAACTCTGCTTAAGAAACCAAAAATATTGATTCTTGACGATTCCACAAGCGCAGTTGACACAAGAACAGAAGAACTCATCAGACGCGCTTTCAAAACAGAGATTCCTGGAACAACAAAAATCATTATTGCCCAACGATTATCTTCAGTTCAGAATGCTGATAAAATAGTCGTGATGGATAAGGGAATAATTGACGCAGTTGGAACACATGAGGAACTGCTAAAAACTAACCAGATCTACCAAGAAGTCTACTGCTCTCAAATGAAAGGAGGAAACAGCAATGATGCAGAATAGACCTGGAGGACACGGGCACGCTGGCATGGGACAAAGACCCAAACTTAACAAACAGACAGCTAAACGGCTTTTCTCATACATTACTGGTCCTTACAAACTACACTTCGCGGCTGTAATAATTTGTATAGTGTTAAGTACCGTTTCCAATGTTGTAGCGTCACTGTTTCTTAAAGTCCTAATCGACGATTATATCACACCGCTGCTTTCTGACCCTAACCCAATGTATACTGGCCTACTGCAAGCGATTTTTATTGTAGCTGGAATAGCTGCAATAGGTGTAGTCTCCTCATACATCTATAACCGTTTAATGGTGACTATTTCGCAGGGTGTACAAAAGAAAATCCGTGACGAAATGTTCACCAAAATGCAAGCCCTACCCATAAAATACTTTGATACACACTCATTTGGAGAAGTAATGAGTCATTACACAAATGACACAGACCCAATTCGCCAAATGCTCTCCCAAAGCTTACCACAATTTATCTCCTCAATAATCACGATTGCCGCAGTTTTAGCTGCCATGCTTTTCACAAGCATACCCTTAACTTTACTTGTACTTGGCATAGCCGCCTTCATGCTTTTTACTTTACAGAAAATCGGCAGCAAAAGCGGATCATTCTTTGTCAAACAGCAAAAATCCCTAGGTCAAACCAACGGTTACATAGAAGAAATGATTAACGGTCAAAGAGTAATCAAAGTCTTCTCTTATGAGGACAAGTCAAAAGTCAACTTTGACAAACTCAACGATGAACTATGCCAGCACGCAACAACCGCAAACATCTACGGCAACATATTGATGCCAATCATGTTTAACATAGGCAACATACAATACGTCCTAATTGCAATCGTCGGCGGATTACTCGCAATCAACGGCATAACCGGTCTCACATTGGGCGCAATAGTTGCGTTCTTAACTTTAAGCCGCAGCTTTACACAACCAATTGCTATGGTGGGACAGCAGTATGCTTCAGTTGTTATGGCTCTTGCAGGAGCTGAAAGAATCTTTAAGTTGATGGATGAGGAGCCAGAAAAAGACGACGGCTTTGTTACCCTAGTCAACGTAAAGTGTGAAGGGGATCAGCTTGTAGAAGTTAAAGAGCACACTGGCATTTGGGCATGGAAAACCATTCAGCCTGATGGTACAGTAACATACCAGAAACTAACAGGTGACGTGCGATTATTTAATGTAAAATTCGGTTATGAACCAAACAAGACTGTATTAAATGATGTTTCCCTATTTGCTAAGCCAGGACAGAAAATCGCTTTTGTTGGGGCAACAGGCGCAGGAAAAACCACGATAACAAACCTTCTTAACCGATTCTACGATATTGATGACGGTAAAATCGTTTATGAC
>CAZXGX010000159.1:0-3215 GCA_964640475.1 uncultured Candidatus Bathyarchaeia archaeon | reverse complement strand
ATTCCAGCTATTAGCATTGTTAATGCCGAGTTAAGAAAGCCAGCCAAATAGATAGAATTGAAAAAGTCAAGTGGTAAAGCGTAAATTGCCAACATAAAATGCTTCACCCAAAGCCCAAAGATGAAGCCTGTAACGGCTAATGCTCCCCATTTCGCTATCTCAGAATCATCAAAATTACTGTTTTTTAACTTACGGTACAGTACAAGGAATATTGGGGTTACAAAAAGAATCTGAGCGAAATAAGATATTGCTGCGCCATAGGATGCAATTGACGTATCCATTCTCGTAAACAGATAGATGATAAAGGGTACATTGAAAAGGTAATATATGCCCTCAAGTAGAACCGCTTTTTTCAAGAGCGACCAAGAAACTGTTTTTTTCCATAAAAGCAAAATTGTGAAAGCTAAGAAGCAGCATACACCTGCGAAGCGAAGAATCACGCCAACTTCGCCAGTCAATTCTGAGCCTAGATGAAATATGGGCATTAAGGATCCAGTACTTGAATATCTCGCAAAATCGTTGATAGCTATTCTGTAATCCGCTGGAAAAGAGTTAACTAAAATGATTAGTTGGTAAATGAAAAAAGCTAATGCAACAGCAAAAATGAACGGTGCTTTAGATTTAGGAAAGCCGTTCACAAGTATTCCTTGTTATTCAATAGGCAGCGGTTATTTTTAAAATTTTAGGGTATTACCATAATTTAATACAAAATCTTAATAGCAAAACCCTTCAATACCAACATTAGGTATCGGAGAACTGCTAAAAAAGAAGGATCCAAAATGAGAACCATAAAAATTCTAACTTTTACCATAATTGTACTTTTTACTTTATCTACCTTTACGCTTGTTGCTCAAGCATTAGTTGAATGTCCACGATGTCATGGTACAGGAAAAATTGCTAGTTCCACCTGTACTGCCTGTTCAGGGTCAGGATTTGCTCAGGCAAGCGTTACCCGTGTTAGAATTTTGCCTGGAGGAAACTCTACCCATACAGACGTTTCAGTTGTTTTCCGTAACAATGAAGCTGTAGAGGTTTTTGGCATAGCAACTGCTACGCTCAACACGCAAAAGGAAATTCTTCAAAATTCTACTGATCGAATCAGTTTGCCCGCTAACTCAGAAACAACCATAACTATAACCTTCAATGTAGGATATCAAAATCATTATAGCAAAATGATGTCTTTTGCAGCTGAAAATGTTGCCTGCTCTGTTTGTGGTGGAACAGGTGCTGGATCACAAATCGATTGTCCCGATTGTGATGGAACAGGATACGTTGAACAAAGCGCAATTGAAGGAACAAACTTTGGCAATCTTGCTCTTCCAGTAATTGGTATTGTGGCTGCTGCGGCAGTTGTCGGAGCTGGATTCTTCGTTTTTAAACAGAGAAGGCTTACTGAGTCTAAAGTTCGATCGTTTACCTCTTCTGAATTTCAAAGATGGGTTATTGAGAGTCTTCATGGTTCTGTTGCATCTGTTTTAGATTCCCGCAAAGGTATTGATGGTTTTACAGGTGATGGGACACCTATAGTAGCTAAACAATCCGATAATGTGGGTAAAGTTCAGATTGACAGTTTTCTTAATTCTGTTATGCAAGCCAAGGCTAGGCATGGTGTTTTTGTAGCATTTGGTTTTGATAAAGATGCTAATCTTGCAGTGGTCAGAGGCAGAATGAATTATCATATTGATGTGAAGCTTGTTACGGTTAAGGAGTTGCTTGAACGTAAAGAATCCGTTTTGCTTTAATCATTAAAAAGTTTGACTAAATCTCTTAAACAAAAATTAACAATATGATGCTGAATATTGAAATGAAGAAATTAGTGTTGACATTAACTATTGTTTTAGTTTTCTTAATTTCTATTATGATTGGAGTACAAAATATTGCGGTGACTAAAGCAAATCCTATCGATATACCTTCAGTGCCTAACATGCAAATTGGTTATCCTCTAATTTCAACAGGCGGGTATGTGAATAGTACCGTCGAATTTAATGTCTATGTAAATATGTTTATTGAATCGCCGACACTCAACAGTGTTTCCTACAGTTTGGATGGGCAACCATTGGTGAATCTTGAAAACCTGGAAGTCACCACATACTATGACTATAGCCCAGAAAAAATAGACTTCAAAAAATACGCAGCCACTATCCACTTAGAAAACCTGTCTGAAGGCTACCATACATTAGTGGCCAATGCCAGCGACATGTTAGCCTTTAGAGATTTTATTGTAAATTCGCATTATCAAGTTACAATGCTCAATATTCTATCCCCAATCAACAAAACATACTCCGAGAATGTATCGTTGCTGTTTACTGTTAATGCGGAAATAACGAATGCACATTACTACCTGTATAATGGTTCTGAACTAGTTTCTGATAAATCCCTGAGCGGAAATACAACTTTAGAGGATCTCTCTGATGGAAGTTATAATATGCATGTGTTTGTAACAACTGAATTTGGACAAGCTGCAGAAACATTACATTTCTCAATTTCAAAGAATAGTCCCTTGGGAGCTCTGCCTGTAATAGTTGGTGTAATCGTTTTATTGATGTTTTTAATTGCCATTGTTTTGTCAATTTACCGAAGAAAACGTAAACTTTGACAGACTGATAGGATGCGTAAAAATTATTCATATAAACATGTGTTAACCTTAAAATTTAAATTTAGGTTCTTTGGTATGCATTAAAGATTGAGGGTGTTTCATGGATTCTAATGACTATGCTGCTTTTGAAAAATGCTGCTGTGAACTAGATAACGCTAAAAGCTATGCTGAAGTCTGGACGATTGTTAGAAATACTGTGGATACGGCGTTTGGTAAACGCAGAAGCAATATGATGCTATTTTTAGATGATTTGCCGCTGCAGCTTGGAGCTTACTATCCGGTTGGAACTAACAATATTGTTCTTAATCGTTTACTAGTAAACATTGTTGAGGAGTCAATCAAATCTAAAGTAACCGTAAACGCATTGATCTATAACCTGCTTTTACATGAGTATTTGCATGCACTTGGTGAAATGTCTGAAGTAGAAGTACGCCGCCAAGTCGTTTGTGTCGCCCAGAAATGCTTTGGCGAAAACCATCAAGCAACGGTTCTTGCACGAAAATCGCCATGGACATTGCTTAAAGATTTGTCACTTGGACCGCTTAATATTCCTGCTGGACCAAAAGGCGTAATGGAAATCGTTAGGGACTTTGAAAGCTCAGGAAGATACGTGGTTTAA
>CAZXGX010000158.1:0-3343 GCA_964640475.1 uncultured Candidatus Bathyarchaeia archaeon | reverse complement strand
ACTAAAATATAAATCTGTGCATTACTAATGCACACTTATTTGTTTTTTTGTCTTTATATTATCCCCAGAGCAAATTAGTGAGGGGTCCATCGTATAAATAAAAGCTATACAGTCTAATGAGATCATAGGGTAGAACAAGCAATATTGCGCATATTATAATTATTATTAAAAATGTAAGCGGGAACTCGGGGATTTTTTTAGTTTTCTTGATTGGGAAAAGAAATGGAACTCTGCTTTTATAATCTGCAAACTTATCGCCAAATTTCTTAGATAAACGCCAATCTTCAAATTTTGCTATAGTCACATAACCAATAACCTGCAAAAACCACAACCCAGTCAATTCAGGAACAGAAGAGCTCCCCCAAGTTAAAGTCATAATCGTCAATCCAAGAGTGATTAGTATTATCCCCAAGAACTGCGGATGCCTAACTTTCAAATAAATACCCGTATTAAAGAGACCAGCATTTCTTTTGTGATCTCTTAGCCATTGCTTTGTAGAAAAAAACAATACAACAAAACCTGTTGCATAAATTAATCTACCAAGAATAAAACGGCTCGGTAATAACATCAATAAGAATTCACTAAAAAGCGTATCAAGCCCGTAGAGGCCAACAACATAATGCATAATATAAGGCAATAACGGAATTGCCATAATGCTAATGTAATAACCGGTTTCAAGAATAGTCTGACTGCTAAAAATAAGTAAAGTAAATAAGACTTCAATATATCGAATTAATCTTTCTTTCATGGTTGCATTTTCCAGTTATGATTTTATACCCAAAAAAAGGGGGTTTATTTTTTAGCTATAATTTGCCTCTATATGAACTGCATCAATAGCTAAAGCACTTGGTGCGTTATCGTATTGAACAGCGATACCCATATAATTCCAGTCATAGTAGGTCCAATATCCAAGATACATTTCATGCGGATCAGAACCAGCGACATTACAGGCAGAGACTAAGTCCCAATCTTGATAGTCATTAGATACATATATTAGTACATACGCAGAATAGCCAACACCCGTCATACCTGTTACTTTTATGTAATCACCTGCAGCTCTATTTGTTTGACATGTTATCCAAGCCCAGTCTCCTTGAGTTCCTGCTACAAGATATGCATAGTTTCCATCATCTTGTGGACCCTCTAAATTGTTTTGCGAGTAAACGTATCCTTGATAGTACCCAGCCGCGTAATTTGTTACATCTGAAACATATTCTTGAGAAGCAGCATGAAGCGATCCCTGACCATAGACCATAATACGATGCCACCCGTCGATATCGCTCCATCCTTCCCCATAAACGCAATCTCCAAAACTTTCATCAAATACTTCGGTTGCAGCATAATCAAGGGAGTGCTTTATAGAATACCCATCAAGTAAAAATGTGCTAAAGAAATTTCTCGAGAACCAAAAGCCTGCATCAGTTGCATAATTATCCAATCTAAGATAAGGTGCCTTACCGTGCCAGCCTATGAATACTTGACCGCTAAAGTCTGAAATACTAGTGTACCCATATTCAGCTAGCGCTGTTGTATGTAACCAAGCATAAGCCCCTGCGCTCATAGCGCTAGATTGGTAACAGCTCCAAAAGAAAGCAATTTTTTTATGTCCTACTGCTTGAGCATAAGAGTTTGTATAGATGTCGCTTTCAGAAACCCAGTCATTATTATCTGCTAATATCTCATATGTCGGTGTAATATGACCATCGCCTATATAGTAAACAATTGATCCAGAATACCCTTGATCGTAAGCTGCAGCATATAAATTAGCTCTCGTAGTACTAGCTCCACGCCAATCACTGCTAGTATAGCCTGCGGTACCACCCCAATCGCAGATTAGATCAGATAATGTATCAGCAAGGCCGTTCTCCTCCCAGTCCCACCAACCCACAGGGGTTCCCATAACTGTACAAGGGTCTGCAGAAATTGGTTGAATATTAACCAAACACCCAATCAATAATGCCATTGCTATTAATCCAGTGATTCTTCTTACAGGATTGCTAGTTAAAGTTAGTTTACGACTTTTCATTAAAGCAATAATGCCAATAGGAATCAATACAATTGCTGTACAGAATATTATCAAGTATTCGCTCGGTAAGTCATTGGTTGATTCTGAAACACCACCATAGTAACCTTGTGGGTCTTCATGGTAAATTTCACCAGAGTCAGCCCAGATTAAAACGCAATAACCATTAATTGAGGTTTTACCTGAAGAGTCAAAATCTGCTAAAACCGTCCACTGTGGATAAATTAGAAAACTGTCGCCTCTTGACCCATTAATATCCGAAACATACTTTAATTCTGCATTTATTGACTCTATAATTCTACCATTTTCTTTAGCATATGCTTCAATTATCGGCCTAGCAATAGCTATAGAAACCCTTTCATCAATAGATATTTCAGTAGTGGCCACCTTGTATAAAGCCATATTATCTACAAAATAAGTTAACATACCAGTGTTTGCGGCATATGCAATAATAGACTGCTTACCAACAGTAAGATTATTTACCATTTTACGCCAACAAATTTCCATACTACGAAGAGAATTTTCATCATTTAGATTCTTAATTGTAAGCTGAGAGTCTTCTTCTGTAATAGTTATATTTTGTGTCCCAATAGTTGTGGGAGTCATTTTTTCAATATTAGTACAATAATCCGCTCCAAAGTTTGTTTGATAATTCCTAATTGCCGTTAAACTTGCTTTCAAACAACTATCTGAGTCAATTTTTTTACCACTTAAGGAACCAGATAAGAGGTCCAAATCATAGAAAGTTACCTTTCCGTCAAAAATTCTCATAGCAATATCAAATTTTTCAGTTCCACTTTTAATAACTGCCGCAATCGATTTTTCTATTTTTCCTGAGCCAGAGTGATTGCTGGGTGTAACATAGAAATAACTTATTTGATAATTTTGAGTATCAATACCTGCTACTTGGTTTAAGAATTTATTGAAAATCATTTTCTCATAAGCATGTGCAGACTGGTCCGCGGTAATATTAAAATATTTTTGCAGATCCTCTAAGCTAACAGTACTATTGCTTGATTGGTCAATTATTTTAAAGCTATTTGTTGCTGGAAGATTGCCAGTTGCACTAACGAATGGTGAGGTAAAACAAACAACAGAAACTAAGAGTAGAGCCAAAAATATTGTCAAGTTTACTTTGTTTTTAATATAATATTTTTCCACATTTAATTTCCTGTAACAAAAGTTACAAATATAATATAAATTTAATATATATATAATTTATTTACATTTTGTAATGAATTTAAATAGGATTCATTTTTTTGGTGCGGTCGCCGGGATTTGAACCCGGGTACTCAGCTTGGGAAGCTGATGTCCTACCGA
>CAZXGX010000157.1:1322-3361 GCA_964640475.1 uncultured Candidatus Bathyarchaeia archaeon | reverse complement strand
GCTATTGTTTTTGGTTTTTATAGTCAGTTGTTAGCACATTCATGGCGCCTATGACTGCTTCCATACTGGCTTTAACGATGTCTTCCCTGACTCCCAAGGCTGTAACAGTTCGGTTGCCTTTTCGCATGTGAACAACAACTTCAACCATAGCATCTGTTCCACCGGTGATTGCTTTAACATTGTATTGTTCAAGCGTTATAGGTTCGGTTTCTTTAATTGCGTTTTTAGCTGCGTTTATAGCTGCATCAACAGGGCCAACGCCTACTGCTGTGCCCCATACAACTTTACCATTCACCTTTAGACGAACTGAAGCTGTTGCTGTAACTTTGTCGCCGCCGACGAATGTCATTTCTTCAAGTTGTATTGGTTTTGTTCCGCCTAAACCCATGACTGTTTCTGCGATGACTAGTACGTCAGCGTCCATTACAGTTTTGCCTTTGTCGCCTAGTTCTTTGATGCGTTGAAAGATTTCCTTAAACTGTGCTTCAGTGGGTTTTAGTCCCATATTGTCTAGGTCTGCTCGTATTGCGTGGGAACCTGAATGTTTGCCAGGGGAAATGCGGCGTGTGCATCCTACTAGTTCTGGAGCGATAGGTTCGTAAGTTAATGGGTTAGCAAGCATGCCTTGTGTGTGGATGCCTGATTCATGTTTGAAAGCGTTTTCTCCTACCACTGCTTTGTTAGGTTGCAGATGAACGCCAGTTAATCTCGAAACTAACTGGGAAGTACTGTAAAGTAGTTCTGTTTTAATGTCTAAGTCCAATTTGTAGAGGGATCTTAAGGAGATTACTACTTCTTCTAATGCAGCATTACCGGCGCGTTCACCTAAACCATTAATGGTTGCATGAACTTCTTCTGCGCCTGAACCCAAAGCGACAACAGAGTTGGCTACAGCCATTCCGAAATCATTATGGCAGTGCACGCCTATGGGGACTTTTATTTTTTCTTTTAGTTTTGAGAAGAATTCGGCTGTTTTTTCTGGTGTTAGAATTCCCACTGTATCACAGGGGATAACTCTGTCTACTCCAGAGGTGACTGCGGTTTGGAAGACTTTTGTTAAGTATTCAAAGTCTGATCGTGTTGCGTCTTCAGCAAGTAACTCCACTATCAAACCATGGTCTTTAGCATATTTTACGCATTCTTCAGTTGTTTTTAGAACTTGCTCACGTGTTTTACGAAGTTTACACTCGATATGCAAGTCAGAAGTTGGAATGATCATACAAACAGTTGAAGCACCACTCTTCAATACAGCGTCAATGTCATTTCTGGTTCCACGTGCTGCACTGGCAATTTCAGCTCTTAATCCTTGCTTAGCAATTAGTTTAACAGATTCCATCTCGCCTTCAGAGACAGCAGCAAATCCAGCCTCGATCGCATTTACGCCCAGTTCATCAAGACGCTGTGCTATGCGCAGTTTATTTTCAGGAACAAGTGATACTCCAGGTGTTTGTTCACCATCCCGTAGGGTGGTGTCTAAAAATTTTATAGATTTAGGGAAGCGATTGAATAAAGCAATACCCCATTTAAATCACATCTCATGTTTCACAGTCGAGCGAGGATATAAGAATTATGGTGCAATAATCAGTGCTAAACTGATTTCATAGCTTCTAGAGTAATAGATTCTGATTATACCCGCAAAAAACTTAACAGCAACACCTTAATCAAATATTCCACAAACATCCCCTTATCCTGAGGTTAATGAAAGTGAGAAGCAACGAAATAAAAAAAGGAGTAGAAAAATCACCCCATCGATCACTACTGAAATCTTTAGGTTTACAAGACGATGATATGAATAAACCATTCATCGCCATAGCAAACAGTTACACAAACATAGTCCCGGGACATATCCACCTCCGCACGATAGGTGAAGCAGTAAAGGAAGGCATTCTAGCGGCAGGTGGTATCCCATTTGAATTTAGCACCATTGCAGTTTGCGATGGCGTTGCAATGGGTCATGAAGGCATGCGCTACTCATTGCCCTCACGTGAAATAATTGCTGACTCAGTAGAAATCATGCTTCAGGCACACTGCCTAGACGG
>CAZXGX010000157.1:0-1222 GCA_964640475.1 uncultured Candidatus Bathyarchaeia archaeon | reverse complement strand
CTTGCAACAAGCGCATTTAAACTGCGCTTAGCAAAAGCTACAGGTAAACAAATAGTCAAACTAGTGCATGATGACATTAAGCCATCAGCCATTCTAACCAAAGAAGCCTTTCAAAACGCCATTAGCCTTGACATGGCACTTGGCGGCTCAACCAATACCACCCTTCACTTGCCAGCCATCGCTAAAGAAGCAGGCATATCACTACCGCTTTCAACTTTTGATGAGATAGGCAGAAAAGTGCCTCACCTCTGCAGCATGATACCCAGTGGCATTTATGCCATTGAAGACTTGGATGCAGCAGGTGGAGTTCCAGCGGTTCTTGGCGAACTTAGAAGTATACTGAATTTGAAGTCTCTAACAGTTACAGGTAAAACATTGGGTGAAAACATCAAAAATGCACAGGTTTTCAACCGAGAAGTCATCCACACTTTAGCTGATCCAGTTCACAAAGAAGGCGGCATTGCTATACTAACAGGTAATCTTGCACCAAAAGGTTCAGTTATCAAGACAGCAGGTGTATCGGCAAGCATGCAGAAACACACAGGTCCAGCAAGAGTCTACGATTCAGAGAAAGAAGCGGTAACTGCGATACGTGCTAAAGAAATTAAACCAGGCGATGTCATCGTTATCCGCTATGAAGGACCAAGAGGCGGACCAGGCATGCCAGAAATGCTGATTCCAACAGCTACCATTGCAGGTATGGGTTTAGCAGAAAGCGTAGCATTAATAACTGATGGACGTTTTAGCGGCGCAACCCGAGGTGGCAGCATTGGACATGTCGCTCCAGAGGCTTTTGATGGTGGACCAATCGCATTGCTCAAAGACGGCGATACAATAATCATTGATATCCCAAACAGAGTTCTGAAAGTGGATTTAACAGAAAAAGAGCTTAAGGCACGATCGGCTGCATGGAAACCTAGAAAACCAAAAATCTCTAAAGGTATACTTTCAAGATACTCTCCGATTTCGCTCTAATAATTAATTTCTTTTTATTTTTTACTTTATTTTATCTGGTAAATGATGCCTTAACTTACAACAATTTAAAACAGAACCTCAACAATTAGGCTTTACAGAATTTAAAGGAGAAAAGAATAATGTCTAAAAAAATTTTATCTTCAGCAGTTGCTATGTTATTTATAGCATCTATGGCATTATCGCTTCTAACACTGCCAAGCTTTGCTAACGCTGCAGGCGCTACAACTTACCCCTTCGTTGAGGCTGT
>CAZXGX010000156.1:0-3362 GCA_964640475.1 uncultured Candidatus Bathyarchaeia archaeon | reverse complement strand
TGCTCAACAGTGGTCCGCTTGTTAACTGCATTTAGGATTTCTTGACAGCCAGATTCAGCGCCAAAGAAAACCTGCTGACAATTAGTCGCCTTCATTTTAGCTAAAACTTCTTCAGTAATTTGGTCAACGCGTGTTTGGCAATCCCACGGAATATTGATTTGGCGGCTTTTGATTTCGTCGCAGATTTCAAAAATCCGCTTCTTATCAAGCGTCAAGGTGTCATCGTAGAACGTGAATGAGTCTGCGTTGTAGTCGCGTTTTAGCATTTCAAGTTCGTTGCCGATGTTTTTGGGGCTACGTGCCCTGTACTGTTTACCCAAAATTCGCGAAGACGTGCAGAAGGAGCATTGGTAGGGGCATCCTCTGCTGGTAATGACTGGGAAGAAAAGTTTTCCAAATAAACGGTACTTGTTTAACGGAAAATCCTTGTAAGCTGGAAAAGGCAACTCATCAAGGTTTTGGATGTAAGGTCTTGTTGGGTTTTGAACGATTTGCCCCTGATGACGAAAAGTTATGCCCTCAGCAGAGTGTAAACCGACATTGTTTACGATTCTTTGCGTAAGCTCGGCAAGGGTTAATTCACCTTCGCCACGAACAATCACATCAACTGCTGGTTCACTGCTTAGGATTTCTCTATCCATAAAAGTAGCATGTGGACCCCCAAGAACAATCGTCGCGTTTGGGCAGGCTTCTTTTGCTCCTCTGGCTGCCATCATGGTTGAAAGCACCATAGGCGTCATAGAACTGATACCGACTACGTTGGGATTAAACTCGCTCAGCTTCTGCTTCAACTGTTCTTGGTCAATGTCTGAAGCTAAACAATCAAGAACAAGAACTTCGTTGCCTTTCTCTTCAAGCACAGCAGCAAGATAAGCTAATCCAATGGGCAAGTAAGGATGATGATGAAAAGCACCCTTAATTGCAGGAGGATTAACCAATGCGACTCTTGCTGTTGTAACCATTCAAATTGCCCCAATTCTTAAATTAATAAAAAAGGAAAAAAATCCTCTTAGAGGGATGCTTTAATTTTTCTTCTCAAATGCGCAAGCGCTGTTCTTGTAGCTGATTTGCCATAAACTCCGCCTTTGCGCCACATCTTGTAAATGTAGCTTGGACGTATGTAGAAGCTCTGGAACGCTTTTTCCCGCATTTCCTTTAGCACATCTGAGCTAATATATGGCGTTTCAAAAGTTGGAGTTGCAGTGTCATAATGGTTAAAGTCAGTGATTTTCAGCCAGCCCTTCTGTACTACAAGTTCATGCATTGGAGTCCCCGGATAAGGTGTAGCAATGTAGTAGCCAACATCATCAGGGTTCAACTCCTCAATAAACTTGGTTGTTTCCCTAAGTGTTTCAGGGGTTTCTTCTGGGAAGCCTAAAACTACGCTAGCAACAGTCATTAAACCAACTTCTTGAGCTAACTTGAAAGACTTCTTAATCGTCTCAAGCTTGTAGCCTTTACCCATCGCGTCAATAACCATCTGAGAACCAGCCTCAACGCCAAACCACACTGCAATACAGCCTGCATCCTTCATCAATTGCAGAAGATCTTTAGTTACCATGTCCACTCGGGTTTCGCAGTCCCATTTAATCTTCAAGCCACGATCAATTATTTGCTTGCATATTTCCCTAACACGATCCTGATTTACTGAGAACGCGTCATCATAGAACGTGAATTGCTGAGCACCAAACTTCTTAACTAAATACTCTAGCTCGTCAACAACGCTTGTTGGGCTTCGCATTCTGTATCCTCTGCCAAACATTCGCACTGCGGAGCAGAAGTTACACCAGAAAGTACATCCTCGACTTGTATAAACTGGAAAAATGACTACGCCGTACTTGTTTAAGTGATCAAGTGGGAAAAGGTGATGTGCTGGAAACGGTAAAGCATCAAGGTCTTGAATGTATGGTCTATCTGGATTTTTAACGATCTCTTTTCCGTTACGGCAAGTAGTACCCACAACGTCAAAGTAGGGTTTTCCCGACTCAATTCTTTGAACTAACTCAAGAATTGTTTCTTCGCCTTCTTTGCGAACAATAATGTCAAGTTCCGGGTACTCTTTTAAGGCGTTTTCATCCCAAAACGAAACGTGAGAACCACCAATCATGGTTGTACAGTTAGGATTAATCTCTTTAGCAATCTGAGCAACATGAGCTGCAGACTTGTAGGTTAAAGTGGTAGAAGTCAACCCTACAATGTCTGGTTTACGCTGAGCAAGTTCAGCTTTTATTTGATCATAATTAATCCTGAGTGCTTGACAATCAAGAACGTCAACTTGATAACCTGCCTTCTCCAACACAGCAGCCAAATAACCAATTCCCAACGGAATAAACGGTGGATGCTGATGGGCGTTTTCTGGATAAGGTGGATTGACTAATGTTACGTGAGGCTTCAAATTTCTTCCCCTTAACTCTTCATTTTGTTGATAGATGAGCTAATTTAACTAATATATGTTTTCGAATAGAACCATTTTTCTAAAAAAACGGTTTTGCAGCAACTTTTCACCTAAACCCACTAATAGAGCAGCGTTTTTGCTCTTTGTCATCGTTCATTTCAGTATTGTTTCTATTGCTTAATGCTTAAATTACAGTTGACATCTTTTAAAAGCCAATGTCAATATCCATAAAACAACGCCTTCACGGTTTAACATGGCTACTAAGAAACCCCAAACAGCTACAGCACATCATAATTCGGGAAACATTGTACCGGCAAAGAAACCGTAGCAGAGAAGGCTGGATAGAGTGGCAAAAATACGACACTTACACCGCAGCTTTTCAGCACAGCACAGCCGTCTCATACGCGCGACCGTTGAATCAGGCTAGGATTCAAACATTTTTGGATATGATTAAAACTGCAGGAACAGGATTAACAGTTTTAGACGTTGGCTGCGGCGACGGAGTCTTAAGTGAACCAATCGCGGAGCTCGGCAACAACGTCACAGGATTCGATTTACCAACAATCACCCCGATGGCACATAAACGCCATGTCTCAATGGTGCTCTCAGGAGACGCAGAAAACCTGGCTTTCACACCAGAAACCTTTGATGTAGTTTTAGCCTCTGAAGTTGTTGAGCACCTATGGAATCCCCAACGGTTCCTAGACGACGCATACCGAGTTCTAAAACCAAACGGTCTTTTGATTTTAGAGGCGCCTGAAGGCAAGGAAGGCTTACGTTATGATGCACACAAAAACTGGTTCACAGTAGAAGTCTTCCAGCATATGCTTGGCAAAAAATTCAGCTTGCTCAAATCCAGACGGTTCTCGCCAGAATGGGGCGCGCCAACAGCAACATTCATTTGTCTATTCCAAAAGAACTAAGCTTTTAATTTTTCATGAGCATTTTTTAGCAGGCTTGTTATTGG
>CAZXGX010000155.1:0-3382 GCA_964640475.1 uncultured Candidatus Bathyarchaeia archaeon | reverse complement strand
TTTACTAATTCATAATAATAATATATTACGATAGCATACTGGAGTGGGGTAAGTTGACAAATCAATTGGGGAACATAAAGAAGCTATTTGGCAAGAAAAAACAGGCAGTAGTAATCCAAGAAGTTAGGCCAAAGGATCAAGAGCCTAAAAAATCAGGATTGAAACAGAAAGGGTTCAGCCTTAAAAAGCAAAAACAGATTGCACAAGAGATGGATCAACGTGAAGCCAAGGCTCCACAAGAAGCTGTTGTTCCTGCTAATTTAGAGATTCTGGAAACTTACCCGATTAATCCACCTTACTGCTACATTAACATTACACGAGACTTAACCAAAGGAAATATAACTTACATGGTGGTTGAGCCAGAACTTAACCAAGACGATTTAGCTAATCTTCAACGTCTAAAAGACATTCTTAACCAGGTTTTGGTTCTAAAACCAGCTGATATGCAGTCCAAACAGTCAGCTGCAAATTACCTGCTAAAGATTAGCCAGGAAATCATGGATTCTTACGGTTTCAATTTGGACGCCCAGACTCGTGGGAAACTGCTTTACTATATTGTTAGGGATAATCTTGGTTCTGGAAAAATAGATGCCTTAATGAATGACCAGTTAATTGAAGATATTTCTTGCGACGGCGTTAACGTGCCCATGTTTATTTGGCACCGCAAGTTCGAGTCCATCCCAACTAACATAAAGTTCGATAACGCACGGGAGCTGGATTCTTTTGCTTTAAGGCTGGCATACATGTGTGGAAGCCACGTTTCCATTGCTCAACCAATGCTTGACGCTTCCTTGCCTGACGGCAGCCGACTTAACTTAACCTACGGCAGTGAAGTCACCCGTAAAGGTTCAACTTTCACTATTCGAAAGTTCAAGTTAGACCCATTCACAGTAACTGACCTGGTAACTTTTGGCAGTATTTCGCCTGAAATGTCAGCTTTCTTCTGGTACGCAGTTGAAAACCGAGTTTCAATCCTTGTAGCAGGAGGCATCGCTGCTGGAAAAACCACTTTACTCAACTGTTTAAGCATGTTCATCAAGCCAGACTTAAAAGTGGTCTCAATCGAGGATACTCCTGAGTTGAATTTGCCCCATGAAAACTGGATTCCCGCTGCAACCCGAACACACTTCGGTATCGCAACCGAGTCAGCAGACGTAACATTATTTGACTTGCTAAAGGCTTCACTAAGGCAAAGACCTGACTACATCATTGTAGGCGAAATTAGAGGCGAAGAAGCATACACGCTCTTCCAGGCAGTGAGTACAGGCCACTTGGGTATGTCAACTGTTCACGCTGAATCAGTAGAATCCACAGTTTACCGTTTAGAGTCTCCTCCAATGAATATTCCAAGAACCTTGATTGCTGGAATAGACATTATTTTGGTTCAGAAACGAGTTGAATTAGCAGGCAAGGCTTCAAGAAAGACAGTAACCACCTCAGAAATTGTCGGTTTAGATCCCCGCTCAGGCGAAATCTTAACAAACGAGGTTTACCGATGGAACCCTAACGGGGACACATTCGACTTTACAGGTCGAAGCTACATCTTGGAGAAGATTGCAGAGAAGAAGGGCATATCTACTGAAGAAGCAAGCGAAGAAATTCAGAAAAGAACCAAAGTTATCGAGTGGATGACTAAAAAGAACATTAGAAACTACAAAGACGTCTCAAACATCATCCGATCATACGTTGAAAAGCCCGAACTTGTCATGCAAGAGGCATTAAAAGATGAATAAGCAGCTGCTATCTTTATTCCTTAAAATTTCCAGCTTTATTCCCAAGTCATTAGTTACTAATCTTCAAAGCATACGGGATAACCTCGCTAAAGCTAGCATAAAAATAACTTTTGAGGCGTATCTTGGTTTAGCAGCTTTCGCCTCAATTCTTTCTGGGATTCTCAGTTTTGTATTCTGCTTTGTTATTGGATCTTTTGGTATGCCAGTTTTATCTGCATTGGTTTTCTCGATCCTAATCGGTTTTGTTTCAACTCTTCTTGCCGCGGCTACCTGCTATTTCTATCCTGCACTGATTTATTCTTCAAAAGCAAGAAAAATTGATGCTAACCTGCCCCTTACGGCCAACTTTATGGCGGTTCTCGCCAGCTCTGGAATGCCTCCCGAACGTATTTTCCGTTCATTAGCCAATGTTGGAGACGAGTTTGGTGTAGGTGAGGAAATGCGCAGGGCAATTGGTGACATTGAATTGTTGGGGCTTGATCTTAATGGTGCCTTGAAGGCTTCTGCTAAGCGTTCTGCTTCTAGAAAGTTTGGTGTGCTTCTTGATGGTGTAGTTACTACTTCGCATATGGGTGGCGATTTGGCTGCTTATCTGCGTGATGAATCTGAAAAGTTCAAGAAGGCACGTATGTCAGCAATGAAAAGCTTCTTGGAAAGCTTAGGTGGCATGGCTGAAGTTTATGTAAGTTTCATGATTGCGCTTCCTTTAGCGCTTGTAGTCATGCTTACAATTATGTCCTTTTTAGGCGGAGGGGCTGCCATGCTTGGCGGTGTTGATCCCCAAATTATCCTTTCGCTTCTAACTTTCATAATTACGCCTGCTGGTGTAGGTATAATGCTGCTGTTAGTTGATTCAATGAGTCCTCCGAGGTAAACAAAATGCGAAAAATTCCATTAAAGACAAGAAAGATTGCAGCTGCTGTCTCCTTTGTAGCAGTGATTATACCAGTTATCCTGTTGCTTATTATTTCGCCCAGTACAGTTTTTGCTTATGCTAACGAACTGTTTCTAATTACTATATTAGTGGTTCTTGTTCCATCAGCTATTTTAGATTTTGAGAATCAACGCTGGCTTTCAACAATTGAAGATCAGATGCCTTTGCTTGTTAGGGGTGTAGCTGAATCGCAGGAAACAGGTTTAACCCTTGTTAAGGCGTTTGAGAAGGTTATTGAAAACCGAATGGTTGGCAATCCCTTAGCTGAAGAAGTACGCAAAATTACTGTTCAGATGTCCTGGGGAACCAGCTTTGAGGATGCGTTGATAAACTTTAAAAATAATGTTAATTCACCGATTGTAAATCGGTTCTGCGCATTGGTTTTAGAAGCTAGCCGTTCAGGCGGCACTATCAAGAAGGTTTTTACGGCTACGTCTGGTTTCATGGAGGAAATGAAGGAAATTGACCGTGAAACAAGCGCGCAGATGAAGCCTTACATAATTATTGTTTATGCGGCTTTCATGGTTTTCATCGTCACTGCAGTGCTATTAGTGCAGTCTTTTTTTGCTCCAATGCAGGGAACAGCACAAATTGGCAGCCAGATTTCCATTGGCAGTATTGATACGTTTAAGGATTTCTTTTATAGAGATATGCTTGTTTCAGCTGTTACTGGTGGTTTAATGGCTGGAAAACTTGGCGAACGCAGAGTAGCCGG
>CAZXGX010000154.1:0-3419 GCA_964640475.1 uncultured Candidatus Bathyarchaeia archaeon | reverse complement strand
GTTCTTAAAGCTGTATCTTCACCTCTCAGGCTGCAAATCCTAAACTTCCTTTTCGACAAAGGCGCTCTTTCATACACTGAATTGATGAATTCTTTGAAAATGAATCCCAGTCGAGATGCAGGTAGATTCGCTTATCACCTAAAATTTCTTTTGAAAGCTGATTTGGTTGAGGCAGATGTTGAAGCTAAAAAGTATTTTCTAAATGACTTAGGTAAAATGGTTTTAGATGTTGCTGACAGGGTTGAGAAGAAGGCTTTTACTCCGAAGAGTATGCTTGTTCGTACGTCTCATCTTACTTTGGAGGAGTTTGATGCTAACAAAATTGCTAATTCATTAATTAAAGAGGCAAAGGTTCCTCCTGAGCTTGCTCAAAAGGCTGCTAAAGAAGCTGAGAAGCGACTTCTTAAGTCTAAGACGAAGTATCTTACTGCTTCGTTGATTCGTGAGGTTGTTAACGGTATTTTGGTTGAGAAGGGTTATGAAGATTATCGTCATAAACTTACTCGTGTTGGTATGCCGATTC
The DNA here is from genome assembly GCA_964640475.1 of uncultured Candidatus Bathyarchaeia archaeon. GTDB lineage: Archaea > Thermoproteota > Bathyarchaeia > Bathyarchaeales > Bathycorpusculaceae > Bathycorpusculum. Next base: position 2,896 of record CAZXGX010000154.1, on the reverse strand, counting down.
ATGAAGTTACGGCTTCTATTGAATCGAAGGATCCAATGCAGGATTCCACCACTATTCTTACTAGAGCTGGGCAAACGGTTCTTGGTGAGTATACGCTTCTAAATGTTTTTCCAAGAGATATTGCTGATGCTCATTTGTCAGGTGTACTTCATATTGATGATTTGGGAACATGGATTCTTAAGCCAAATGAGGTTGTGCATGATCTTCGTTTTTTCTTAAAGAATGGTCTTAAGCTTGATGATTTTACTCAGTTTTCTCTGGAGCCTCCGGAGAGTTTTGAGTCTGCGTTGACGATTACGTTAAACGTTTTGTTGCATTCTGAAAGGGAGATTAATCATCAGCAGATTTTTAATTACTTTAACGTGTTTTTGGCGCCGTTTGCTCAAGGTGTAGCTATTGTGGAAATTAAGGAATCCCTGCGTTTGTTTATTTTAAATGTTAATCAGCATGCTAATGCTACGTTGGGTCTTGAGCTTTCTATTCCGAAGTTGCTTGCTGAAAAACCAGCTGTTGGACGCAAAGATCAAAGTAACGTTAAATATGGCGATTTTATGGTTGAGTGTAGGCTTCTTGCGGAGTTAATTCTTGAAGTCTACTCTGAGCTTAGTTCTGTTAAGCCTTTGCTTAATCCTGAAATTGTTTTGAAAATTAATAATGAGTCTTTTAATGATGAGAAAGCCAAGGCTTTGTTGTTTAAGGCTCATGCTTTAGCCGCTGAAAAGGGTACGCCGTATTTTGCTAATTTGTCGGCTAAAGGAAGTGAGTATGCTGTTTTTTCTTCGTCTGGAACTAGGTTTGTTTCTGATTTAACTGGTGATTGGGAGACTGACACGCTTCGTACTGGCTGTTTGGGTTATGTTAGTATTAATTTGCCGCGTATTGTTCAGGAATGTGAGAAGGATAAGAACAAGTTTTTTGATTTGCTTAAGGAGCGGTATGAGCTTGCTGCAAGGGCTTTGGGGATTAAGTATAGTACCCTTAAGCAGTTTGGTAAGAATTCGTTGCCGTTTTTGTTGAAGAGTACTAATGGTGATGCGTATTTTAGGCTTGAGAATTGTTCAAGAATCATTAATCTTGCTGGTTTGCGTGAGGCTGTTGAAGCTTTTACTGGAAAAAGTGTTAATGATTCTGAGAGTCGTGTGTTTATTGATGAGATTATTCAGAATATTTCTACGTTTAAGCATAAGATTGGGCGAAAGCATTGTAAGCGTTTGTATTCTGCGATTCTTGGCAGCAGGCAGGCTTCAGAGCGTCTTGCGCAGTTGGATATTGAAAAGTATGGTATTGTTAAAGTAAAGTTTTCCGGGACTAGGGAAAAACCGTATTATTCTACGTCTAAACGGTTGAAAGTTAAGGTTGAACAGGTGCTTGCGGTTCAGACTGAGGCTTTAGAGCTTGCTAGAAAGCTTAAGGGGTTAAATACTGGGGGTTCTTTGGATGTTGTTGAGTTGGATGCCTTGGAGTTTAAACCTGAGGTTCTTATGGATTTAACACGTCGTTTAATTGATGGTCAGGTGCTGGATTTTTTCACTTATAATCGTATTGTTACGTATTGTAGTAATTGTAAGAAAAGCTGGTTTGGGGAACTTCATAAATGTCCTACTTGTTACTCAATGAATAGTTTGAGGACTTTTGACAGGTTCAATTCTACATAACAATTTTTTATTGTACTGCACCAAGTACCAGTGATAGGAGTGCCATTCTCACGATTAATCCGTTTCCGACTTGTTTGAAGTAGCGTGCATTCGGTGTATTGTCAACTTCCGGAGCTATTTCGTCTACTCTTGGCAGTGGATGCAGGATTATCATGTCTTTTTTGGCTTTTTGTATTGTTTTTAGGTCGATTCTATATGCGCCTTTTAGTTTGGCGTATTCTGCGGGGTCCGGGAAGCGTTCTTTTTGGATTCGTGTTACGTATAGCACGTCTATTTGGTTGATTATGTCGTCTAGGGTTGTGTTTTCGGTTACTGGGATTTTTGTTTTAACTTCTTTTAGGATGTCGTCTTGCATTTTTAGTGTTTCAGGTGAGATTAAGTGTAGTTCTACGTTGTAGTTTGTTAGTGCTCTTGCGAGTGAGTGTACGGTTCTTCCGTATCTTAGGTCTCCGATTAAGGCGATTTTTAGGTTGTCTATTGAGTGTTTTTCTTTTTGTATAGTGTAGAGATCTATTAGGGCTTGTGTTGGGTGTTCTTGTGCTCCTGTTCCGCCGTTTATTATTGGGATTTTGCTGTAGTCTGCTGCTACTTTTGCGGCTCCTTCAAGTTTGTGTCTTAATGCTATGGCGTCTGCGTAGTTTTCTACTGTGCGGATTGTGTCAACTAGGTTTTCGCCTTTTTTTGTGCTGGTTGTTTCTGTGTCTGAGAAGCCTATTGTTGTTCCGCCTAGTTTTTGCATTGCTGCTTCGAAGCTTAGGCGTGTGCGGGTTGATGGTTCGAAGAAGAGGGTGGCCAGGATTTTTCCTTTTAGTGTGTTTGTGCCTGTTTTAGCGATTGACTCCATGGTTTTGCTTGTTTTTAGTATGTGGTTGATTTCTTCTTTTGTGAAGTCTTGTATTGAGATTATGTCTCTGTTTTGGAATTGCATAGTAGTGGCCTTTAGTTACAAGAGTGCTTGTCTGGGGTAATTAGTTTTTTTGTTTTTTGGAGCTCTTTGTTGGGGCAGTAATGTGAAATGTCCTGTTTGGTGATCTTTTTTTGTATGTTGGTACTCTTTTGTTCTCTTAGTTGTGGGGGAACTGCTCCTGTGTACAACAACCAATAGTTTGTGTTGTGGTTTTCTTTTTTGTTTGGTTGATGCTGGTGTTTGCTTGTTGGCTGTTGGGTTTGTCAGAAGTTGATGTGTGTTGTATGTTGGTATTTTCTCTTTCTCTTTGTGCGGGAAAAGCGGAAATTGTGCA
>CAZXGX010000153.1:0-3419 GCA_964640475.1 uncultured Candidatus Bathyarchaeia archaeon | reverse complement strand
GTTGTTATGTTCCATAGTACTTGTCCGGTTGTTAGGCTGATGCCGTATGCGTTCATTCCTACGTATCCGCCTGATTGGGATATTGTTGATTCTACTGCTGCGACGCCTGTTTCGTAGTCGATGCATGATGGTAAGCTGCTTACTGGCCAGCTAATGTTGCTGATTACTCTGTCAGCGAAATTAGTGCTGGTTCCTGCTGTTGTCCAGTTGATTAATCGGTAGTCAGGTGCGAAGTATGTGCCAATGTTTTGTACGCTTAGGGCGTATCCGTTCATGTAGTATGTGCCTGATGTTATTGGGCTGGTTGAGTAGTTTCCTGTTACTGCGCCAGTCATTGGGTCCCATTTTACTAGAGTTCCGCCCCCGATGTAGATGAGGCTGACTGTTACTGCTTGGTCAGATGATCCGCCACCGCCCCAGAGTTGGCCGTATTGGTATTCGATTTTGTTTGGTACGATGTTAGTGGTTATTGACCATCCTGGGAAAATTTCTGTGGTGGTTGAGTCTGCTATTAGTTCCCAGTAGACTTCGCCTGTTCGTATGTCATAGCATTGCCATACTGTTTGTACTTCTCCGTTGAATGCTTTTGAGACTGCTTGATATCCTCTGCCTGCGTAGATTATGTCAGGAGTGAATCCATTGGTGTTGCCAAATATGTCTGAGTCAGTGATTCTCTGGCCGTAGTCTCCGCCGAGGATGCCGGCGATTGCATATTGTTGTTTCCATGCTACGTGTGCACTTTCTGGTGCTTCTACGTATGGTGTGAATTGATAGTTGCTTGCGTAGATGTTTGTGTTTTCTGGGTAGAATTCGCTGCTTCCAACGCCGGTGTATGGGTAGTCACCTAGTATTTGTGACCATCCTCTGTGTTCGTATGCTACTGGTCTTGTCCAGTAGTCTGTTGGAAGTGGGTCTTCTTGGAATGAGGCAACCATGTCTTCTTGGACGGTTACCGTTTGTTCTATTGTTGAGCTTGCTGTGTAGTAAGCTGATGTGTAGTATTGTGGTCCTCCGAAGCTGAAGCCTGCTGGTGCCGTGTTTTCTGGTCCTACGTATTCTCCAGCGTTGTAGGTTCCTGCTGGGTAATACATGCCTAGGAAGTCAAATTTGAGTGTCCATGTTCCGAGTTGATCCATTACGTATTCGAACCATGCGGTTCCGTCGTCTTGGTATGAGTCTATTGTGATTACTTCGTCGTGTCCTGTTGGGTCAGTTATTGTTACGGTGAAGTCTAGGAATTTGCGTGAAGCTCCTGGTGCGGGTGTTACCCATAAGTTGACTAGGATTGATTGGTCTAGTCCAACGGTTGTTGGTCTGAAGCTTAGGTAGGCTTTTGCGTCAATTGTGGCGACTGGCGTGACGCCTGTTGGAAGGTCGCCTGCTACTGGTGCAGTGGGTTCTGCAGCGTTTACTGTTGCAATGCTTGGCAGTATTGCAGAGATCATTAGTAGTGTTAAGAATATTGCCATTTTTGTAGAATTTGATTTTATTTTCATTTTGCCTTTTCTCCTTATTATGATGCTCATCTTTAAATCAAAAAATGGTTTAATTGTTTGTAATCAGTTGGACTTACGACAATTTGGGAAAAATATTTAATAGTTGTATCTTAAATGCAATTAGAAAGGCATTGGTGTGTATGGTTTTTGTTTAAAGATGAAAGCGTTAAAGTGCTAACAGACTTGGGGCTTTCACAGTTGCAGGCAGAAATCTATTTGACCCTTTCTGTTACTGGGCCTGCGACGATTCGAGCTGTTTCTAAAGCTTCAAACATTGCAAGGCAAGATGTTTATCGTTTGATGCCTACACTTGAAAAGTTGGGTTTAGCAGAAAAAATGTTAGTGACTCCAGCAATGTATAAAGCTACGCCGATTAAAGATGGCTGTTATCTTTTGCTTGAAAATAAAACTAAGGAACATGTTGAGTTGGAGAAGAATACAGTTGATTGGGTTAAGAAGTTTCAGAGTGACAATTTCAAGACTGGATCCCAAAATTGTGAGTCCCCGTTTGTTGTTACTTCTTCAAAGAGCTTGCTTGTGAAAAAGTTTGATGAAAAGGATAAGATGGCTCAAAAGAGCATAGATGCTATTGTGATGTGGAATTTTTTGCGGTATAGATTGTGTGAGAATTTGGAAGATTATGTTGACGCGTTAAATCGGGGAATAAGGGTTCGGATGCTCACAGAGAAAAATGAAATTGATAAGTCTATGCATAAGGTTATTGATGTTTTGCTTGCGAATCCGTTGTTTGAAATGAGGTTTCTTTCTGAACCTTTTCCTATTCATCTAGTTATTCATGATGGGTTGGAAGTTAATTTGGGTGTGGATAATCCTTTGCTGACTTTAGGTTCACAGAATATGCAGTTTGTAAAAGTGATGGAGTCCTATTTTGAAGGGTTATGGAGTAAAGCAGAGCTAGTTCCTTAGCCTTATTGCTAAGATATTAAATATTTTATAAAATATTGATTTAAAACTATTTTTTTATTGTGAAAATTGTTTAAATTTTCGCCAATTATTTTATTGTTTTGGTGTAGCATGATGCAGATGGTTGATGTAGCCTTAAAGCAGTTTGATAAGAACTTGTTTATCCATAAGTACCAGAGTTTAGGTGTTAAAGAGTGCCTATTTAGCGATACCGCTGGGGCAGTGGGGCATCTTCAGAAGCAGGTTACTCGTTGCGCGTATCCTAATTTTGTGGGCAGAAAAATCATAACAACTGCAAAGACCATGGAGCCAGTGGAGCGGTTTCCTCTTGATAGTGCAGCTGTAGCGTATAGTTATGTTGAAGGTGCAGCTTGTCGGTTTAGTGGAAGAAAAACTCAGTTTGCCACGGTTAAAACGGATTTGTTGGCGGAGTCTTCTGAGCAGTGGACTAGAGAGTTTGTTGAGGATGCTTCGCCTAACGTGTTTTTAGGTATTTTTGAGAATATTGGTAAAGCGTTAGGTGAGAATGAGACTAGAAAGGTGATTGATCTTTATGGTAGCATAGCGGGTTTGGATTTGGCTGGTGGAGAAGTTTTGGATAATGGTGGGCAGGCTATGGATTGGACTGCTGTTTTGGCGCTTCATAATGTTGTTCGTAGTGAGAATTGGCGTCCTGATGTGTTGCTTTTGAATGAGAATCAGTTGAGTCAGCTTCTTTTGGATAATAGGTTTGTTGAGTATGATTATTTGGCTTCGTCTGGTGTTGATCTTGAGAGTTCGGGTTTGATTCGCAGGATTGTTGGTATGAAGGTTGAAGCTAGTGGTCTTGTTCCTAATGGTACTGCTTATGCGGTTGATACGCGTGTGGCGGGTGTTATGTTGATTCGGCGGGATGTTACTGTTGAGGATTGGAGTGATCCTATGGCTGACAGGTATGGTGTTAAGGCGTCTACGAGGTTTGGTCTTGGAGTTTTGAGGAGTAACGCGGTTGCTAAGATG
>CAZXGX010000152.1:0-3437 GCA_964640475.1 uncultured Candidatus Bathyarchaeia archaeon | reverse complement strand
CGGACAGTTTCAGAACCAGGTGACTCTGTTTTTCAGCTTTCGTGAATAATCCGGGCTAAGAATATGTAGCAGTGAGCAGGCCCTTTATTCAGTAGGATTTGCGGCGAATATTTTCCCTCGAAGTGCAAAATTCCATCCCTTCAAGTGCACCGGTTATCCATCGAGGTGCACACGTGTTTTCCTTCAAGCGCGGCGGTCGGATCTTAAGATTCCTCGGAATTGAGAGGGGAGCAGTCTTATCAACCCCCGGCTCAACGCAAAATATGGCTCAATACATATAAGTATGGTATCACTACTGTCCCAACGTTGTGGATATCACGGCATATAAGGCATTGAATTTAAGCAACTAATATACCATGACGAGATTAAACGATTTGAAATCAAATCCCCGAAAAAGCCACCATCCGGTAGGAATCCGGAAGGAGGGGCGCTGGTATGAACTCGGGGAGCACGATCTTTTCTCAACTCGTTGGTTTCCTTTCACACTACGAATTCCAGAAGTGTGTGAGCCGCTACGATGGCGAGCACAAAGTGAAATCTTTTTCATGCTGGGATCAATACCTGTGCATGGCTTTCGCCCAATTGACTTACCGGGAAAGTCTCCGGGATATCGAGGCATGTCTGCACGTTGCCAAAGACAAGCTCTACCATATGGGAATACGGAGCAAGGTATCACGCAACACGCTCTCCAATGCCAACATGGTTCGGGATTGGCGCATCTTCGCGGACTTTGGGCAGGAACTGATTGCCGAAGCAAGAATCCTGTACGCCAACGAGGACTTCGGCGTGGATCTGGACGAAACTATCTACGCTTTGGACTCCACGACGATCGACCTGTGCCTCTCGCTTTTTCCCTGGGCTCATTTTCGCAAGAACAAAGGTGCGGTGAAAATGCACACGTTGCTGGATGTGCGCGGCAGCATTCCCACCCTTATAAACATTACTCATGGCAAGATCCACGACGTCAACATCCTCGATACTCTGCCTCTGGAGGCAGGGTCAATTTATGTCATGGATCGCGGCTATCTGGATTTTGCACGACTACATACGATTCACCTTGCCGGAGCTTTCTTTGTAACAAGGGCAAAACACAATACACAATTGCGCCGACTCTACTCTCACCCAGTCGAGAAATCGAACGGCGTGCAATGCGATCAAACGGTCATCCCCAGAGGGCTCCAATCCAAGAAAGATTACCCCGTACAACTCCGGCGTGTCCGCTATTTCGACTCCGAGCAAAACCGCTCTTTAGTTTACGAGCAACCATTTCACGCTGCCAGCTCTGACAATTTCCGAAACCTATCGCTGCCGCTGGCAGGTCGAGTTGTTCTTCAAATGGATCAAGCAGCACCTCCGGATCAAGAAATTCTATGGGAATTCCGAGAACGCGGTGAAGACACAAATCTGGATTGCGATCTCTGTTTACGTGCTTGTTGCCATAGTCAAGAAACGTCTGAACCTGGAGAACAGCCTCTACACAATTCTACAGATTCTGAGCGTTACTCTCTTCGAGAAAACCCCGATTTTACAGGCATTATCAAGGGAAGTAGTCAAAGAGCCAGTAGCAGAGGACTGCATACAATTGAATCTATTCAACTAACGTTGGGACAGCAGTGGTATGGTATTATCTTTACGTGGAATTCGAGTGGGATTTGTCCAAGGAGATCGAAAACCTCCCAAAGCACAGGATCTCCATTGTCGAAGCGGTGGAGACTTTCTCCGATCCTCAAGGGTTTCAGTTGACCGACAGCAAACACTTGCTGTAATGCCGCGAAGGGATCCGGATATTTGGATCCGCCTCATGGCGGAAGTTTGGAAGGCTCTATCATGAAAGAACCCAAACTGATCGATCTTGAAGTTGACGAAAAAGCGACTCGGCAGATTCGTCACAAAATGGCTAAGGCCAAGTTGGTGAAGATCACCATAAATATCGACAAAGATAACCTGGATGTTCTGCGAGTCAAGGCGGCGAACAGCGGCATCCCCTATCAAAGACTGTTGAATCGATTTTTGAAGAAGGCGCTGCAAGCCGATGCCGAAACCGAATCCCGCCTGGACCGGCTTGAAAAAGAAGTCGACCGCTTGAAAAATAAGATTGTGGCCTAATCCCGCCAATCGCCAGTTGAGCGAATACCGACCACTCCCCAAATTCTATTCCTGGATTGCTCCCGCGGCTCCTCCGCCATTCACATTCACCAAATTCTCTTGACAGGGAATGGTGATGGGCGACAATTACACTTCCCTGGTCATGACAATTACATCTCCCTGCTTGTAGCGCTTGAAAGGTAATCTATCGGGCCTTCAACGTAGGAGGCTGCAGGTTGATTACGACTGACAAGCAGGTGAGGAGATTGTTGAAAATGTCAAACGAAGGATTGCCGCTCTCCACGCTGGCCGCCAAGGCCGGCATGGATGTCAAGACGGCCCGCAAATATTTAAGATCAGGCAGATTCCCGAGTCAGATGAAGGCCGAACGAACATGGCGCACTCGAGAAGACCCGTTTTCCGATGCTTGGCCTGCGGTAGAGGCGCTTCTCAAGGACGCCCCTGAGCTGCAAGCCCTGACGATTTTCCGGGAGCTTCAGCGTCGTTATCCCTCTAGGTTTCAAGATGGCCAGCTGCGAACGCTGCAGCGACACATCCGGGTTTGGCGTGGCCTTTACGGTCCCGACCAGGAGGTCTTTTTTCCTCAGGTGCACCGCCCAGGACTGCAGGGTCAATCCGATTTTACTTCGATGAACCAGTTGGATATAACCCTGGGCGGGCTGCTTTTCCCGCATTTGCTTTATCACTTTGTGCTGACCTATTCGAATCATGAATACGTCGAAGTGTGTTTCAGCGAAAGCTTTGAGTCGCTCAGCACGGGGTTGCAGAACGCACTCTGGTCCATCGGAGGCGTTCCTGCCGGCCATCATCGGACGGACAACCTCAGTGCGGCGACCTTCAAAGGTGAAGAGCGAAGGGAGTTCACCGAATCCTACATGGGTTTGATGCGGCATTATGGAATGACGCCCAGCAAGAACCAGCCCGGCAAATCCAATGAGAACGGGGATGTCGAGCAATCTCACTATAGGATCAAGGAGCGCATCGATCAGGAATTGCTGTTGCGTGGAAGCCGTGACTTTGCCGATCGCGGGGCGTACAACGACTTTCTGCGCAAGCTCATGGATCGAAAGAACCTCGGTCGCAGCAAACGTTTCCAGGAAGAACTGGTGGTTATGAAGCCGCTTCCGGCATTCCGCTTGAATGATTACCGGGATGCGTATTCCGCTCGATGTTGTCGGGCTATTCCGTTTGAAGTTGTCGGGGCATTCCATTCGAAGTTGTCGGCCGAATCCGGTCGAAGTTGTCAGTGATTCCGTTCTGAAGTTGTCCGATTTTGGGGTCTTGCCCGGAATGCTGGACAACATCCCGGAACAGTGGACAAGATCCCGGAA
>CAZXGX010000151.1:1385-3514 GCA_964640475.1 uncultured Candidatus Bathyarchaeia archaeon | reverse complement strand
TTTTAGCAGTTATTGACAATAAAGGCAATTATAAAGGAGTAATTTCTCGCAAATTAATAATACAATCAAATCTAGACGCCTCAAAAACAAAAGTTAAGAGTCTAATGAAATCAGCACCTAAAGTTGAAATGAAAGATTCTCTTAGCAAGGTCGCCAAGTTAATGATTGAAACCGATATTATGCAACTTCCAGTTTTCAACGCAGAGAAACTCGAGGGTTTTGTTACAAACGAAGATGTTATTCATGGTGCTGTAATGGAGAAATGGGGTAATTCACGTGTTGAAGAAATAATGTCTAAGAAACCCTTTGTCATCGAAGAAGACGAACCATTAGGATCCATATTGAGCCTCTTAAGAACAGAGGGCATCTCACACGTGCCAATAGTTAAGGACGGAAAACTCGCAGGAATAGTTAGTATTTACGATATCATTGAAAGCATTTTTCAACCTAGACATGTGCAAAGGATTGGTGAAAGAGTAGGTGAAAAGACTCCCGTTCTCAGTATTCCAGCAAAAGGCATAATGATGAAGCCAGTAATCACCGTTTTGCCTGAAACTAGTTTACGAGAGGCTACAGCACAAATGCACAAATTTGATATTTCCTCTTTGGTAATCGTCAACAAAGGAAGACCTGTTGGAATAGTTACCAAAAGAGACTTTCTTGAACCGCTAGCTCAAATGGAAAAGCCTGTTCACAGACTTACTGTTCAATTTTCAGTTAAAAATGTCAAAGTTGACAAATTTCAACGCGACTTAATCATGGATGACTTTGAATCATTTACAAGAAGGTACGGAGAAACATTAGAGTCCGGCACTCTCTTCGTCTACATGAAAACACATGGTACAAACTTTAAAGGCGACCAATTAATTCACTGTCGACTTCAATTCAGAACAAGCAAGGGCGCATTTTTTAGTTCAGCTGAGGGGTATGGTACTGAACCGACATTCAAGTTAGCTTTAGACCGACTTGAGGGCCAAATTGTTAAAAGCACAGAATTATCTTCAGACCGCGAATTCGCAAAAAATTATTTTAGACAAAGATTCCCCTTGACATAACCTTCAATTCTCCAACTACACCTACCTCTTAATCTTTTTATAATTCAAAACAGGAAAAAGTGAGCTTTAGCTCAAAATTAACTATAAACTGTTCCAAAGCAATTGAGAATTATTTTAGGCTTCTTAAGAATAATTATGAATAAAAAGTAAAGAAACAACATTTCTTAGAATCAGCATACCATCAAGAAACAAAATTTATAAATCATTAAATTCTGAAGAGTCAGACAATCAGTATCAAGAGAGGATGAGGGGTATAATGAGGCGTGTTAATGCATTATTACTTTTCTTGCTAATTATAGTCAACATTTTAACTGCGTTTTACTGCCCTACAGCCAGGGCTGAACCAACTTTACTAACTTCGGTGCCTGACGCAAACGAAACCAATGTAAGCGATGGCTACGATGTTGAATCAATATCATTTTACAAAGACGGAACAAACCTGAAAATAATCGTCAAGTTCTACGCTAACTATGCATACGTTGACCCTTCACCATATTTTACAATAGCAGTAGACACCGTTTATGGTGACCTTGCCGAAATTACAATCACCTGCAAAAGGAGTTCTGTAGGCGCTAAATCAAATATCGACGACAACATTTTGTATTGGGGATCCCCAGTGATTTCAGGCAGCACCTACACAATTACTTTCCCCTATGAAAACGTGTTTGCAGGATACGACACAATATACCCTTGGCTTGTATCCTATGGACTTCACCTAGTAACAGAGGCTGTACCGCAGTTTACCGTCAACTGGCCAGTTGAAGGTTCACCTTCCGCCCCAACACTATCAAGCCCTGCAAACGGAGCCAACGTTTACACCAACACACCCCTACTTAATGTAGCACCAGTAACGGGAGCAGACCTCTACACCTATTACCTCTATGACCAAACAAACGCAACCCTTATTGATAACAGCGTTTCAGCATCCACAACATACGCATGCCCAACACTAGACTATGGGCATAGTTACCAATGGAAAGTCATGGCACATAACACTGTAGGTTGGGGACCTTACAGCGCAATATGGACATTCAATCCAACAGAAACAGTGGTTCCACCGGGAGCAATAAAAAC
>CAZXGX010000151.1:0-1285 GCA_964640475.1 uncultured Candidatus Bathyarchaeia archaeon | reverse complement strand
CACAAACCATCGTGCCACCCGGAGCAATAAAAACCGTAAACGACCCCAACGAAGCAGACATACCCGACGGCAGAGACATCCAATCCATAAACTTCTACAAAGAAGAAACTAACCTCAAAATCATAGTAACATTCTACGAAAACTACGCCTTTGCAGACCTAGTCTACTTCGCAATTCCAGTAGAAACCGAACTAGGTGGACTCGCCGAAATCTTGATCAGATGCAAACAAAGCTGGGTATCAGCCGAACTCAACGATGGAGGTGCCACCCTCTATTACGGAACACCAACAATCTCAGAAAACACCTACACAATCATCTTCCCCTACGAAGACGTGTTTGGAGAATACGACACAATATACCCCTGGCTAATAACTTACCCTGCACCCGAAGAAAACTTTGATGCAATACCACAATTCACAGTAATTATTCCACCAGACAGCCCATTTGTAGTGCCAGAAACGCCTTTTGGTACAACGATTGCCGCATTTTTTGTTGCCCTACTACTGTTTGGCGTATGGAAACACAAAAAGCAAAAACTATAGCTGAAACTTTAAAGTAGACTTTTAGCAGCCACCACTCTCTCTTTTTAAAACAAAAGCATCCTGTCTAATTGACATATTTTCCTAATGTTAATATGACTCAATTAGCATATTGCGGATTTCAGCATTACTTAGCTATTTAAAATAACCCATTTAACTGTACAACAGATAATCACTTTGAGGAAGCCTCTGCAATTCGTCATTGTTTCCCCTATAAACTATGAAAAGAGGCAGAGGGGACCTCACAAAAAAACACCTTCAGAGCGTGAAATGGGTGTATAATAAAACCAAGCGATTATCAAAAAACCAACAATTAATCATAAATTTTTTAGAGATAAAGCCAGAAATGACTACTCGAGAACTAGCTGAACTTGTTTTGGGAAAAATTGTTGCTTACCATTCAAAGGAATACTCCTCTTTCAGCAGAAGCCTACGATCACTTGAGCGTCAAGGTTATGTTCAAAGGGTACAAGTAAAACTCAAATGGCGCATCAAAAAATAACACACCATTACAGATGAACTGTATTTTATTGTTGAATTGTTCTACAACTAATTCTTACGCAGAATAATATGGTTTCAACTACACTGTGCATGTTAAAAGCGTTCACATGTTGATAGGAGATACAGTTCACCCCTTTTTGATATGCAGGGGTTATGTGTGAGGTTTTATATGCTAGTTTATGCATTATTGAGTCATACGACATATGTCCAGCAAAGGACGCATCGTATAAGTGTAGAACAAACAA
>CAZXGX010000150.1:1308-3556 GCA_964640475.1 uncultured Candidatus Bathyarchaeia archaeon | reverse complement strand
TTTTCTGCTGATTTTCGAGGGTCCACGGTGCATCTGTCTGGAAGCTCCAAGAAGTAATTACGCCACGTAGAAGGAAGCGCTCATCGCTTGAATAGCGGTCCAGTCAAAACCGCAAGAAGCAGAAGAGATCCAAGCGAAGCAACCACGAACAGCACGAAACGGTCCGTTTTCTTTTCGCTGATCGCGAAATACGCTCCAATCGAACCAAACATCAGCGGCATCATCATGAATACCGCGGTAACCGCATCATGCATCATCGCTCTATTCTCCACTACTTATCAGGCCATATCCCCGTAGAACTTGCTACGGATTGTGCGCACTGCTGCCTCGATTATAGATGGGTTTACGAATGACGCTTTGTAGTTGTAGGCAACTACCGCTCCGCGGTTGTACGGTTCGATCATTACAAGATACCCATTGTGAATGTTGTGAACCTGAAACCTACCGCCGTCATGCCTCACCAATAAACCGTGATGCTCAGGGATGTCGACTCGATTGAGCGTGAACTTCGGAAGTGCTCCCGGGTCGCATGCCCATCTGCAGAACGCGAACACGGTACGAGTTAGCGCTCCAAACTCCTCGCACATACGAAGCGCGCACTCGGTGTGCCTTACTATAAGCATTTTGGGGTCCGTTTTACTTTGGTAAACCTTGCCGATTACCACTTCACCTTTCACGATGACCGTTCCGTAATCAGTATTCTTCAACTCGAACTCATTCCCCTTCGAGTCAATGAACAAGAACAGACCAACGCGCGAATCAGGAACGCGTGTTTCTCCAATGCCTTCCGGCGACAGCTTTTCGCGAGCATCGGCTAGTGCAACCCTGAGCGCCAAATGAAAGAACCTGTGAGATGTGTCAAAGTCAACCCCATCGAACGTTCCGTTTGCTGCAACGGTACCCTTATACTCGCCGTTCACAACGATCTGCACACGTGGCTTCCCGTCAACCAGTCGCGCCTGAACGTACTCGTGGCGCATGATGTTTGGCCACTGCTCCCATCGCTCCCGATTCTTCAGCAATTCCCTATCGAGAATCGTCGGAATCGGAGTGCGAACACCTCCGTGCTCGACTGCAGGCATGCGCACAATGTTGTTCGCAGCGAACTCAATCGCACCCAAGCATGCCTTGCGCTCAGACTCAGCTCCTAGTTTGAACCCTCCGTCCCATGCCGATGAGATCGCCTTTGCAACCGCTGGGCGCACAGCTTCACCAAACGCGTTGGCGCTTGCGGCGCGTTGATGCGCCCAAAGATGCGGAGTTAGCAGCCTGAGCACGGAATCGTACTCGAGACAAATCGCTGCCATCACCTCATCCTGAATGTCAGTAGTCACGTTTCTGTTTATGGGCGCACTCATCGCGTTGTCACGTCCAACCTTGTGCCCGCTCTTCCAACCATCTGCGTACACTTCCGCGATAAGCGTACCCATGCGCGATTTGAACTCAGTGCTCAAGTTGCTGCACCCAGACATGAACTGAAATACATCATCTATAGACTTCATCGTTCCTCGTTGCGCATTCGCGCGTTACTGACCCAGTGGTAGCGCCTCGTAGTACGACCCGTTGCAGACGGCGCATGAATTTGCAACGAGCGCTTCGACCTCTTCGACACTGTGAGGTCCGACAACGTACACCTCCTCGAATGCACCGACGCACGAGTACGTCAGGTCCGAAAGGATGCACGCCTGCTTGTCCAGGTCGTACCGCGCAACCCGGAACTCACCGGTGATCTTGTTGCACCCTTGGTACGGAACGGGCACAGCATACTCGGACTCGCACACTTCCTCGGATTGAACTCCGTTGATGTCCAGTGGCTCGCACGCGCAGCCAAGAATCGCAACCGCAATCAATAGTTTCTTCATCATAGCCATCTCAAGCTCCTCGAATCTACGCCCCACGTCTCCACCTCCTACTCGTCGCCCATCGACGCGTATCTGGCTCAAGAATCACCCACGATGTGCCGAGTCTGTTCATCAGCCCGACACCGTGAGACGCATTGACAACCGTCATGGATCGCACGAACTCCTTACCACGATGGTGGTGTGCCATGCGATGCGGTCGTGCGCCATTAGTTTTCACCATCCCAATTCTCCTTGGACAGCCCCGAGTGAGTCGCCGATCTCATCGATATCCTTCTCCCGTTGCTTGTCCGCTTTTCGTTCGTTGTGCAATCTCGGCCGTGGTACGTTTCGGCCTTTTGCGCACGCCTGACCGTACCTGTGCATCGCCCACCAATCCGAGAGTTCCT
>CAZXGX010000150.1:0-1208 GCA_964640475.1 uncultured Candidatus Bathyarchaeia archaeon | reverse complement strand
CCTTTTGCGCACGCCTGACCGTACCTGTGCATCGCCCACCAATCCGAGAGTTCCTCCCATGAGCACGACTCGGGCGGCTTCGTCAGGTAGGCCTTCGCAATCGTTGCCGCGTCGCTTTTCTGTTGGTCTGAGTACCCGAGGCGACCCGCGATTGCTTCTCGAGCGAGACCGATCAGGCGAGACTTCTCTGCTTCGATTCTCTTGAGCTTGTCCGCAGCCTGCGCCGACTCTATCTCGCGAACATGCTCGAGTCCGTAGAACCAAAGACGCGCCATGAACGCCGCGTACACTCGAGCCCCAGGCGGGATTATCGATAGAGTCTTCAATTCGAGTTCACTCCCGACAGGCGGATTCACTCTCCGCTCAGCGAACTTAGCTGCGTAAACTGGGTCGTACGGGTAGTGCTCCTCTGCCCAATCCGACCACGCTTGCGGGGTGTCCTCACTTGGTTTTGCTGGAATTGTCACGGCTCGCCTCGCTTATTGATAACCTGAACTTTCTAGCTTGTTTAGCTGACAGCTTCTTGTTTGAGTCAACACACGCTTCACGCTTATTTGCCATCACACAGCTTCCTTTCGTTTCTCGGCTACAATCGCCGCCACAGCCGGGCTGACATTCTGCACCGTTGGAGCTGCGTCTAGCAGCTCGCGAAGCACGCCCATCGTCAACGTCGAAACTCTACGTTTCCTCACCTGCCCGCGGAAGTCAGGGGCGCGCCCGCAGATCCAATCTGTTCTGCCCGCCTGCTCGCAGGCACGGAGCAGCGCAGCCTGCGGAACTCCGTCGGCGTAGAGCTGCAGCAGTGCCCGTGTGCACGGGTCTCGCGTGGCATGACCAAGTGGCGTAGGACGGAGCCCCACCGCTCGGTCCCAAGCCACCTCGACCTCGAGTAGCTCGGGCCGCGACTGAGGGCTCGACTCAGCGACCCAGGTCGGGTTCTCGCGCCACTTCTTGGCCAGCTCACCGATTGGCAATTCAGAGAGCTCAGTACGCACTCGCTCGGCTCTCGTCGGCAAGGCCACTGGCTGGCGTTCTGAGATGGGTTTCGGTTCTCTTGGCTCCGGTTGGACTCGGTTGGCTCGAACCGAGCTCTCAGTGGCAGCCAGCTCGGTTCCCGATGGGTCCTGAGTCTCTGGCTCCGATTGCGATTTCGAATTGTCGTCGTGTCGAGGCGAGGACCGAACGTGTTTCGGAATACCTGTCAGGTC
>CAZXGX010000149.1:0-3593 GCA_964640475.1 uncultured Candidatus Bathyarchaeia archaeon | reverse complement strand
AGATAACGTTGAATTGCCAATGTCAATTGCAGGCATGAACAAAAGTGAACGGAAAAAACGCGCTATAGAACTTCTAGAAAGTGTAGGCTTAAGAGAACGTATAAACCATAAGCCAACGGAATTAAGCGGTGGACAACAACAACGTGTAGCAATTGCACGTGCTTTGGCGAATAATCCAAAGTTCTTTTTGCTTGATGAACCAACAGGCAACATTGACTCAAAAACGGCTAAGGAAATTATTAGCCTAATTAAGAAGCTTAACGTTGAGCAGAATGTTACAATTATTATGGTTACGCATGATCAGCAGTTAGCTAAGGAAGCTAAGAGAACTGTTCAGATGTTTGATGGTGAAATTGTGCAAGATGGGGTGAATTAAGATGAAAGCGGGCGACATTTTTGGTTATTCATTTAATGCAATAAAGCTTCGTAAACTTCGTGCAGGTTTGACAACTTTAGGTGTTGTTATTGGTATTGCTGCTATAGTGGCTTTGCTTTCAATCACTCAGGGTCTACAAGCTACAATTACTGATCAGCTTCAGCAGGGTTTGTCAGCTGACTCATTAGTGGTCTATGCTGGAAGCAATGGTATGTTTGGTGGCGGAACTTCTGGCGGTGGAATTGGGGGTAGTGACGGTTCTGATTTTGGAGTTGGTGATTCTTCAGGATTTAGTTTATTTATTAATTATACTGATGAAATAAAGGAGTTGTCTCCTGAAATCGAGAGTGTGTTTGCGGTTATACAGCGGTCAGGTTATGTTCAATCTGAAAGCCTTAATCGTAGCGTAACAATTTATGGCGTGAATTTTAGTGATTATTCTCAAGCTTATACAACGTTTGTGGCTGCGAGTGGAACCGTGCCGCTTTATCCTTTAGAAAATGAAACAGTGATAGGAGCTAGAGTTAGTAGTCCAAGTCAGAATGAAACCATTTTTATAACTACTGGAGACAATGTTTCTATTGCTTGGTTAAATGCTTCAAGCCTTCCTTTTAAAAACGAAACATACACGGCTCAAGTTTCTGGTGTCTTGCAGAAGATAGGCGGTTTTGGCATCGGCGGACCATCTGATACAGGAGTCTATATTCCAATAGAAAAAGCAATGAGTTTCTTTGATACCGAAAAGTGCGATATGCTTATTGTTAAGCTGAAAAACACTGACAATGATGTAGTTACTAACGTTACTAACGCGATTACTAATCATTTTAGCAATCAGGTTAGTGTTATTTCTTCAACTGCAGTACTAAGTTTACTTTCAAGGATCTTTAACACCATTCAATTGTTCCTTGCTGGAATTGCAGCAATTTCACTACTGGTTGCAGGAATTGGAATAATGAATATAATGATAGTTTCATTGATGGAGCGCACAAGAGAAATCGGCATACTGAAAGCATTAGGAATGAAAAGCCGAACCGTTCTAGCGATATTCCTAGGCGAATCAATAATTATCGGTGTATTAGGGGGCATAATCGGTGTAGTTTTAGGCTGGTCCTTAGCTAACATCACGGCAATGCTACTTAGCTCTGGTGGACCTTTGTCTTCAAGCTTTGGTGGCAACGCAGGTTTAACAATAACACCTGTACTTGAACCGACTATTATTGCAGGCGCTATAGGTTTTGGTGTAGTTGTAAGCGTATTCTTCGCTTTATATCCTGCTTGGCGTGCTTCAAAGTTAAAGCCAGTCGAAGCTTTAAGGTACGAGTAATAATACTGCCCTAGGAGCGTTTGTAAGTGAAACGGATGTATCCCGATCAACCAATCGTCGGAGTTGGCATTGTCATAGTTAATGAAAGCAAAATTGTGCTTGCCCAACGCGGAAACGAACCTGGCAAAGGCAAATGGTCAATCCCAGGCGGTCTTGTTGATCTTGGCGAAAGCATTCTTGGCGCAGTTATTCGTGAAGCTAAAGAAGAAACCTGCCTTGACGTTGAAAAACCTAAGCTGCTTGATGTTGTAGATACAGTAACTTTTGATGATGATGGTAAAATTAAGTATCATTATGTTATCGTGGACTATTTTGTCAACGTTATAGGTGGTGAATTAAAAGCTGCAAGTGACGTAGAGGATTTGCGTTGGGTACCATTTGATGAAGTAGAAAAATACACACTGACAACTTCTTTTAGAGATTTCTTTAGACTCAATAGGGAAAGACTAGAGAAGTTTAACTCGCTTCTCTAAAGAACAATCTTGTTTCCCCCATAGTTTTAATATCCAATGCTCTAACCCGAGCAACTATTGGAAAGTCGCTAACTACTTTCCCTAAAGTTAAGCAGTGATGAGGCGGCAAATCTCGGGCTATACTACGCACTGTTTCAGCATCAACCCGAGCAGCACGACTTACAACATCCAAGTCATGTTCGTTTGTGAAGTTAAAGAGGAAAATGTTGTCTGCTTGGCGATAAATTGTTTCTTGAATTGTGTCAGGTTGGTTAGTTATGAATGTGGTAAATATTCCAAAATGACGCATTCTTGTTACAATGTCGTCCCAGTAGGTTTCCCGTAAGTATAGGTGTGCTTCTTCAGCAAATAAGAAAACAGCTTTTAGTTTCCAGTTTGAAAGTGAATCAACCAGTTTGCCAAGTACATATTCAACAACGATTTGGCGGTCAATATTTGATGTGTTTTTTAGATTTACTACAACTGCTCCTCCGTGTTCTTTGGCTTTCAGCAAGGTTTCATCTAGAAGAGTAGCTTCGCCGGGGCAATCTGTGAAGAATCCAGAGTTTGAAAGCGAATGAAAACGTGACGCCAACGCGTCTCTCACGTGTTGGTTGCAGTTTAAGTCGCGGATTGCTTCTCCTAGTTCTTGCATGTTTAGTTTTCCTCGTTCTTTGAGTGATTTCCATAGACGTCTAAATTCTCGTGCTGATGTTCCAGGTAAATGTAGGGCATGTATCATGATTCCCATAACGGTGTTCAATGGTAACTGTTCTAAAGCTACTTTGAAACTCTGGCCAGGTGTTAATGTGTGGATTTTGTCATAGTACATGTTTCTTCGTCCATCGTTGCTCATACCAAGGCTGGTGTATTCTCCGTTAAGGTCAAAGATGACTACGGTTGCTTTGAATCCGACTAAGTTAACCATTAAAAGTTTGGAGAGATGGGATTTTCCGCAGCCTTTTTTGCCAGTTATAATGTTAAGTGTGCCATCTATGCAGGAAGCATCAATTGTGAGAAGAGAGGAGTCTTTGGTTCCGCCCAATGTTATGGGTAATTTGCCGTCAACTTTGGCTAGTTTCATCAGCATCGGTATTGAGAGCTTTTTTATTGTTGATTGTGATCGTGAAGGAAGCCAACTGCTACTTGGAGAAAGCATATTGTTTTCTAATGTTGCACGAATCTTGCAGATAAGCAGGCTTGCGTCCTGAATGTAGGTGATGTGTGGAGCAATTTCGAGTGGATCGATGTCTTCGCCCTGAAGCATTTCGCCTCCGTCAGGAAGTGTTCGTAAAAGCTCCTCTAACACGCCGGGTACAGCTGCAAACTGCACATCAATAACCTGCGCGATTAAGGCTTTAGCAGCATCCCCATCCTCAACAAGTAGGTAATCGCCTTTTTCTGCGCTTTCAGTTGGGAAACTGATGATTTGAAGGATGTT
>CAZXGX010000148.1:0-3605 GCA_964640475.1 uncultured Candidatus Bathyarchaeia archaeon | reverse complement strand
TGATGATTTACCAACACGAGTACCTAACAAAATTCCTGTTTTGCTCCTTGGACATCGTGCACCTATTCCAGAGAATCACCAAAGCATACAGGAAAGAACCAATAGAAATCGGCTAAGCCAAAGCCTCATCATAAACTTTGAGAACTTGCTTAACAACGATGCTCCAATCGTACTCGTCAACAATTGTTTTACGCGCTAAAGATCCCATTTCTGCTGCTTCCGCTGGATGCTCAAGCAGGTATATGATGCGGTCTGACAATTGCTGTTTGTTGAATGGTTCAACTAGAAAGCCGTTTTTGCCGCTCTTTATTGTTTCAGGGATTCCGCCGACCCAAGTGGTAACCACCGGCAACCCAGTTGCTAAGGCTTCTAACACGGCAAACGGGTGGTGCTCGTAGAATGTGGAAAACGCAAACACGTCTGCAGCCTGATACAGTTTAGGCAGTTTCTTGTCTGGGTAGTAGCCTGTGAAAATTATGTTTTCTTTTACGCCTAAGCGTTCGGCGTGGGCGATTAGTTTGCGCATTTCATCGCTTTGCCCTTTGCCTGAGATTACGAATTTGGCGTTCTTGAACCGTTTAACTACTTGGGGCATTGACTCGATAAGTGTGAATAAGCCTTTTCGGGCGTAGAGTCTGCCAACGCTGAGGATCGCTAGATCGTCTGGGTTTAAGCCAAGTTCCTGTTTGATTTTACGTTTATCTGTTGCTGGCTGGAATTTTCTGGTGTCTACGCCGTTATGGATTACTCGGATTCGGTTTTCTGGAATATTGTAGTATTTCCTTAACTCTTGCCTTGTAAAGTCGCTTACGGCAATGACTCTGTTGGCGCGTTTAATCATGCCAACCTCAAAGAACCGCAAAAACCAGTTGAAGCTGACAAGAAACTTTTCGTTAGCGTTTAGTCGGCTGTAGGGTTCGCCTGCGATGGCTTCAGCTTCGCCTTTCCAAGTTGAGTGTACAGTGCAAACAAGTGTTTTTCCGAAATTAGGCGGCACGGCAAAGCTTGGTGTCAGGGGAAGCTGGGGATGGGTGAGGTCAATGTTTGCTGTGGCTTTTACGCTGCCAAGTTTTCGGTAGCTGGCGCCTGCAAGCATGAAAGATTTTACAATTGGGATTTTTGGGATCTTCTGAAAATACACTTTGAGCTGCTTGTTTACTTGCATGTCAACGTTCTGGTTTGAGCCCGTGACAATTGTCGCGTTGTAGCCGTTCTTCATTAGTTCGTTGGAGAGGTAGTATACGTAGGCGCCTGTTCCGCCGGCTAGGGGCCAAAATTCAGGTGTGATAAAGCAGACATTGCGGTTCTGTGTCATTTGAGTTTGCCTCCCAGATACTTTACTGTGGTGATTACTGCACCGTTAAACCAAGCAGTTGCCCTAACATAATAAAGAATTATCAACCGCATAATGCTGGCGTCTTTAAATTCATCGGCGATTTTAGCGGCTGAATATATGAAATAAATAAGCATCGCTAACGCAAGAATGCCTGTTATGTACCATAAAGACCGCAACAGCGGGATAATGCCCAGTAAGAAATTGACAACTATCGCCAAGATCCAGATGGGTTGAATATTCATGCCCACATCAGTTATCTCGTCACCCTTCGCCAGATGTCCATGTTTAAAGTACAATCGTAGCGTGTTTTTGCCGTACTGAAGCTGCTGTCGATAAAACGCTTTCAGGGTTGGGCGATTAAAATGATAACACACTGCGCTGGGTTCGTAAGCGATTTTGTAGCTTTTTGCTGCTAATCGGAAGCCGAATTCTGTGTCGTATTGGCTTGGCATGCCTTCATCCCAACCGCCAACTTCTTCAACTATGCTTTTTTTCAGAAGCAAGTTCATGGTGGCGATTCGGCTTGTGTATTTTCCTATGCGGCGGTAACGTTTTTTGAGTTCATACCCGATGTTTTTTGCCCAAGGGTTCTCTTTGTTCCAGGTGTCGATTGAGCCGCTTACTCCAGCAACTTCTGGGGCTTCATCCAGGCGCGGAACCAGTTTCGAGAGCCAATCTTTTTCCACTTTAGCATCAGAATCCACAAACCCAAGGATTGGGTAGCTAGCGATTTTTTGGGCGTAATTGTAAGCCGCTGGACAGTTAAGTTGTAAAGAGACCACTTTTATTGGGTACTTTTGAGCAATTGGGACTGTTTTGTCTTTTGAACAGCCATCCATAAGAATAATTTCAAAATGATCCGAAGGATAGTTCTGGGCTAAAAGCGCTTCTAAGCATTGGGCAATTGTGTCTTCATTATTCATTGATGCCACAATAATTGAGACCTTAGGAAGCGCCTGTTCCACTGTTTTATAGCCCCCTTAATCGTGCTGAAAAGATTGAAATAAGAATTCTGAAGCCGTCTTTGAATGGGTCAACGCCTGATCTGCCATAAGTACGTTGCTTAAAACTAATTGGCACTTCTAGCACCTTAAACTTGCCCTTTGCAGCTTTTACAAGCATTTCTGATTCAATTTCGTAACCAAACGATTTTAAGTGTTGCTTCTCCAGCATTTTTCTTGTCATAGCTCGGTAGCCAGACTGAGAATCAGTGATGAAAACGCCTATTGCTAGTTGAATTATACGATTGAAGAGTTTTACTCCGAAAGCGTTGAGTCTTCTTGCTTCAACTTTTGTGTGGTTTTTTATGTAACGTGAACCAATAACCAAATCCGCTTGACCTCGCAGAATTGGCGATAATACTTTGGGCAGCTCTTCAGGCCAATGTGACCCATCAGAATCAATAGTAACTATAACGTCGCCTTTCGCTTTAGAGAAGCCTGCCCTCAACACAAAACCTTTCCCAACATGAATTTTCAGCTTGTAAATCCTAACAGGATAATTCCTAACAACCTGCAGGGAATTATCAAATGAGCAGTCATCAACAACAATAATTTCCCTGTTTAAACCCATCTGCGCCGTTACGTTTTGGACCCGCTCAATCACTTTCCCAACTGTTAATTCTTCATTGTAAACGGGAATAATAATGGAGATCAGCATTTGGTTGGAGCCCATTTTACTATTGAAGCTCAATGGAAGACCTTATAAAGTTTGGCTCCTCCAACCTTGCTATCAATAAAAACGGAATATTGATGCCAAACATGGAAACTCCCAAGCCAAGCGTACTTGAAAGAGACCGAAAGGTCTGGTTTTCCATGTGGTTTCTTGGCGCCATCATTTCTTTTGGCTTAGCTTTCTTTCCAATGTTTTATCGTTTGATTGTTAATAGAAATAAACATTTTAGACGAGAAGAAATTCTGGAGCAACAAATCAATGCTTACCTTGAAAAACAAGGCAAAACACCACCTCCGATTCCGAAGCGCCCAGGGGAAATGAATGCAAAGGCATGGGCAGCATCAATAATTCTCATTATCCCAGCATTCATAATAATGTACTTGCTATCCAAAGACCTCATCGCGCATGAACGGGAGCAGGATCAGTTTCTTGCTACTTCGCTTCCCGAGAGAATTTTCATGCCGCAGACAATACCCATAAAAACCTATGCAATCATAACCATACTTACCTTAGGCATAGGCGGAATCTACTGGCTCTATAAGCTCGTGAACCTGTACAATTCGCATTACAAGGCGCATGTGCCAGTAGAACAACA
>CAZXGX010000147.1:0-3609 GCA_964640475.1 uncultured Candidatus Bathyarchaeia archaeon | reverse complement strand
GAGCAGCCAGTAATTGAAGCTCCAACAGAAGTTATATCCGAACCAGTAGCAGAAGTAGTTGTCGAACAACCAGTAATTGAAGAACCCCTACAAACCTTTGAAGTAACAGAACAGGCTCCAATCGAGACTACACTCGAGAAAGCTATGGAGCAAATAGTTGAACCCGTGATGGAGACAGTAACAGTGGAGGAGCTTACACATGAGGCCCACCCTTCAACAGCGCCTCAACAGGCGCCTTCCGAAATCATAACAGAAGCGGGAAACAACGACCAAGAGGACCAAGTAGAAGAAAGCGAAGAAGACACAACTGAATAATTTAACGCTCTTTCTTTTTCTTTTTTATTTAAAATTTTTAACTGTTTTTTGTTGTTTTGCGCCTAACTGTTTTTCGCTGAAACCTTAATAAGTTCTAAGCCTGCAACATTACCAACATGCCCAAATCAAAAAAAGCGCAAAAAAAGGCTGACCTTAAAGCTAAATCAAAGCAGCAAAGAAAAAATGAACCTCAAGGTCCAAGCATTACAACCAAAAAATCTTACTGGGTAACCTTAACAGTACTGTTTGCTGTTGTTGTATCTGTTTGTGCTTATGTGTTAAACTTTTCTTTACTTAACAATGCAATTTTGGTAGTAACCATTGCGTTTGTGGTTGCCGTTATGGGGTATATTCGAGTTTCTCCTTCAACTTTGTCTATTTCAAAACGTGCTACCTTCCTTTTTGTTGGTGCATCCATTATTGGCTTTAGCATTTGGGCAGCAATCGTGTTGATTTTGAATGCGTCTGGTTTGATGATGCAAATAGCTGATGCAATCGGCGACCAATTCTTCATATTACCTAGTTTGATTGTGTGTCTGATTTTTGGGGCGTTAATTGGTGAATTGGTAGGTAGAAACGGCAAGGTTCAAGCGTTTCTCTTCAAACCTAAATAAGCTGGTTATTTTGTTGTTTGTATCAGTTTGATTTTTTGGTTTGCCCCAGAAGATTTAAGAGTACAATCATTCAGCATCTTTTCTAATAATAGGCAAGGGGCAGACTAGCGTTGAAATTTGGTTTAATGACTCGCAATCCAGAAGCTTGGAGTAGCACTCAAGTTCGAGAGGCTTTAACAAAAAGAGGTATACAATACGAATGCTTCAGATTCCCACGTATTGTTGCACGTTTAGCATACAAACCATACTTTAAAGTTAACACAACCAGTTTAATCGATGATTTAGATGCTTTGATTATTCGTCCAATTGGGCGTGGTTCCCTTGAAGAACTTGTTTTCAGAATGGATATGCTCTACAAGCTGGAGCGGCAAGGCTTCTATATGGTTAATCCGCCTACAGCGATTGAGCATTGCGTTGATAAATATGACATTTTGGCGTTGCTTGAAGATGTTGGTGTGCCTGTGCCACGCACTTTAGCGACTGAAAGTGTTAATGAAGCTATAAATGCTTTTGAGGAACTTGGCGGTGACATCGTTGTAAAACCCATTTTTGGTTCACGTGGGCAAGGTGCAACACGCATCAACGACATAGATGTTGCAGACACAATTTTTAAAGCTATAACATTTCATCACGGCGTTATTTACATGCAAGAATTTGTTGAACACGGGTTCTCTGATATACGTGCATTTGTTTTAGGTGACCAGGTTATTGCGTCAATGCGTAGAGTCGCTAAGGGTTGGAAGACAAATTATAGTCGAGGAGCTAAACCTGCGCCGACAGAAATTAGTGATGAGTTCAAGGAATTAGCGGTTAAAGCTGCTAAAGCTGTTGGTTGTAAAGTTGCAGGTGTAGATATTCTTGAGGGTTCCGAAGGACCACGTATTGTTGATGTTAACAGTCAACCAGGCTGGAAGGGTTTGCAGGCTGTTGCAAAAGTCAACATTGCTGATGAGCTTGTAAAGTTTGTGCTTTCAGAAATTAAGAAGTAGCTTCTGCGAGTATCATTGTGTAGGGATCATCGGCTTGGCTTGGAAAAGCTACTGGGTTTTTACCCTTAACAAGGATTTTTTCTTTGTTTTCAGTGAATTCTCCTATGAAGCAGGCTTTTAAGCCCTGATTTAGGAGCACTTTCTCTACTTTACGTCTTGATGAGGGCGCAATGGCTCCCAAGATTGTGCCAGTGGAAGACATCGCCAACAACTGCTCATCGCTGAGTCCAAAATGTTTCTGAAGTGTTAATGCTTCAGGTGGGATGGGGATTTCTTTCCAGTTAACTTTAATGCCGACTTTAGATGCACCCGTCAACTCATTTAGCGCTGAGACAAAGCCGCCCTCGGTTGCATCATGCATCGCATGTACACCTACAACCTCCGCCAATGCCAGCGCTTCTTGTACGCAACTTTGCAGTCTAACCTGACTGGATAGTTGCTGCTGTTTTTCTGCTCCAAATAGCTTCTGTGCCATTTTAGGGTGTGTTAAGCTGTAGTTGGTGATGGTTTCTGCGCCTAAGGGTTTAGTGCATAGGATTAGGTCGCCGGGTTTGGCGTCGCCCGAGGTAATGAGTCGTTCTGGTTTTGTGGTGCCGTAGATGGTGCAGACGCCGATTAGGTCTTTGAGGCTGTCATACATGCCAGTGTGACCGCGAACGATGGCGATGCCGTGTTCCTCTGCTGCTTTACAGGTTTGCTCCATAATACTCTGAAACCGGTTGGGGTCGGTTGGGCGTGGCCCCATCAATGTTACGGTACAAAATTGGGGTTTGGCGCCTGACAGCGCCACGTCGCTAGCGGCGTAGTTTATGAGTAGCCAGCCGAACCAGTCTTCAGGAACGCCAGTGCAAGGGTCCGCTGCGACGACGAGGTATTGATCACCGATACGGTGGACGCCTGCGTCGTAGCCAATCATGGGTGGCACTAAGACTCGTTTGTCTGGTTTGATGCAATTAAGCATTTTCTGTAGTTCTTTTGCGGGGAGTTTGCCCATTAGAGATATGCCTTCATTGTTTTACTTGCCTGTAGCAGTAAAACAGCTAACACTGTAATAATTAATTCTGGTAACATGTAGCTTCCATTATATATAGCAGAGTAAATGTAGGGGTCAACGCTTGGTGCATAAATTGGAGCCCAATAAACTGCTCCTGAAATGAAGCTCATCACGAAACGAAGCGAAACACCAACTGCGGCGCCGACTGCGGGGCGTCCAGAGAAGAATCCTGCTAAGCCTAAGACGCCGAATGCTAGCATGTAATCTAGTAGGACCTGTATGGGGTCGATTGCGTAGGGTAGCATGGCAAACTGGATGCCGCCATAAATAATTGCCGTAAATAAACCCACTTTTGGTCCACGGCGAATTGCTAGCCAAATCATGGGTACCATCGAAGCTAAAGTGATGGAGCCGCCCTGCGGCATAACATAAATCACTATGGTGCTTAACACCGTCGATAAGGCGGTGAAGATGGCCATTTCAGCTAAAACACGTGGGTTTCTAAAGGGTTCAAAGAATTTACTAAATCGGTTTCTAATTTTTTGAGATATGGGTTGATTTATAGAGTCTAGAGAGTTGTTTAGGTTTGTTTTCACTATTGTTTCCCTCCGCCAGTATTACCTGGTTCAGGTTCACAGGGTCGACAGCAGCGACTGTCCTCTCAGCCGGGTCATTTCCCAGCTCCCCAAGAACTGAA
>CAZXGX010000146.1:0-3613 GCA_964640475.1 uncultured Candidatus Bathyarchaeia archaeon | reverse complement strand
AGGTGGTTTTTCTTTTTTGAAAAGCGATAAACAAGAAGAAAGTGAATTGTCCTCGTTTACTTCTAAATACCCCTTTGAAAAAACATCTTTAACAATTTTATTCATAAAACCACTTCCATCACTAATATTATTGTAATAATTCAATTTAAGCATTAACAAGTAAGCCTTAACCTCTGAAAAAAGGCAAAAAGTGATTATTGCCTTCGCATGGAGCTTTTGTTGGGTGGCTTTTAGTTTTTTTGTAAATTCTTTTTGGGTTATGCTAAAATGTTTGGTTTTTTAGTTTTTAATGGTGAGGGGTTGTGGGTTGTAAGAACCTAAGGAGATTAGGATTGAACGCTACAATTGCTTGGTAAGAACAATTATAGTTCCCCTTCAACCCCTTACCATTAATTGTTATATCTATTTTGATATCTTTTAAAGGAATGTAGGCAGAGCAACTGCTGACAGTATTTTTTTTAAAGAGTAAGTTGGGGATTATTTATTTTAATAAAAAAAAGAAAGGTTGGAGTAGTTTATGGTCGTTTTTTAAGCATTAATCCAACGATGGCTACCGCGATGATTATTGCAATTGTTGAAGCTGCAATGTACATGCCGACTGGCTCTTGAGTTATAGCTGCTGTTGTTGGCGTTGGTGAAGCTGTGGATGCCTCTACTACGGTTGCGTATGTTTGAGCCCAACTGCTGCCGTATGAGTTGTCGCCCATGAATGTTGCCATGATTGTGTAGTCGCCTGTTATTGTTGGGGTCCATGTGTATGCGTAGGTGCCGCTCATGTCGCTTGTGACGTCTGCGATGTGTACGTAGTTGCCGTTGGGGTCAACTGCGTCGATGGATACTGGGACACCTATAACATTTGTTGGGACTGCGTGTTGCATATGTAAGTATTCCATCCACTCTGTCATTGATTCTTTGCTGACACATGGGGTGCCTGGTTGTGCTGGTGATTGGTCAAGGACTGTTCCGGAAATTATTGCTTTGTGGCCTGTGGTTATTTCCGTTTGGGGTGCTGACAGTGTTGTTTTGCTTTGGCCTTTGCCGTAGACGTACATGTATCCGTCGTAGCTGTTTGATGCGACTAGGTAGCCGTCAGCTGCTGCGCCTGGTGTTTGTGATCCTGTTATGTTCCATATGCCTTCTCCGCTTGTTGCGTTTATGCAGTGTAGTCGCCAACCTCTTGTGATGGGTTGACTGGGTGTGTGTTCAGTGTTGTATGTGTATAGTTTTCCATCTGCTACAAATCCTCCTGCGTTGAATGAGTATCCTGTTTCGTTTCCGGTTGCGTATGGTGTTTCAAAAGCGTAAGGTGTTAATGCTTTATAGTGCCACGCGATTTTTCCGTCGTTCCAGTTGAATGCGTAGACGCCGTCGTAGGATTCTCTGTATAGTAAGCCATATGCTGATTGTACGGCATAAGCTCCGAAGCTAGATCCGCCCCATGGGTAGTCCATTGCTTGGCTTGTCCATGCTAAATTGCCTGTTTGCAGGTCGTATGCTTCGTATACTCCTTTTTCCATGAGTAATGCTACTTTTCCGTGGTCAGCTGTGTTGCATGATCCGCTGTACATTAGGCCGTTTGATAGTTTGCTCCATAGTATATTGCCTGTTGTTAAGCTTACTGCGGTGATGTTTGTTCCGACGGTGACTCCTGTGATTGGTGAGGATATTCCTGAAGCCATTATTGAAATTCCTGTTTCATAGTCTGTTGTTGCGGGTAGGCTGCTCCATGGCCAAGTTATGTTTGTGTTTACTGTGAAGGCGTAGTTAACTCGGTATCCTGCTGATCCTGCGCCGACTGGTCCTGTTACGGTCCAGTTGATTAGGCGGTATCTGTTTGCTGCGCTTTGGTTTGAGCCTAGGTCTTGTACTGTTAAGAAGTGGTTGTTCATGAAGCATGTTCCGGTTGTTAATGGTGCTATTGAAACGTTTGCTAGAACTGATCCTGTGAATGGGTCAAATTTTATCCATCGTCCATTGCCTACGTATAGTAGTGATACTGATAGTCCTCCGATGTTTGCTGCTGTGCCTGGTGCTGAGGTTCCTGTCCAAATTTCTTCGTATAGAATCATGTTTGGTGCTGCTGCTGGGGGTTGAACTGTTGGTCCGAAGGTTGTTTGTGTGACTGCTGAGGGTACTGGTTGTTCCCAGTAGATTTCTCCTGTGCGTAAGTCGTAGCATTGCCATATGCTTGTGATTACGCCGTTGAAGACTTTTGTGAGTGTTTGATAGCATCGTCCTGCGTAGACGAGACTTGGATTTCCTCCGCCTGCTGCTAAGGATTTTTGTCCTTCAGGTCCGCCGATGAGGCCAGAGACTGATCCTTGTCTTCTCCAGACTACGTGGGCGGTTTCAGGTGCCAAGACGTATGGGTGGAAGTTGTAGTTGCTTCTGTATGCGTTTGTGTTTTCTGGCCAGTTTGGTCCGCTTCCAACTATTCCTGTGCCTGGGTAGTTGCCTGCGATTGTCCACCATTCTCTGTTTTCAGGTGATATGGGTCTTGTCCAGTAATCATTAGGTAATGGTGATGCTGGCCATGATGATACCCAGTTTTCTTGGACTACAAGTGGTTGTTCGTTGGTGGATGCTGGTTTGTAGTATGTTGATTTGGTGAAGCTTACGGTTTGGGCGCCAACGAAGGTTCCTGCGTCTACTGAATAGTTTCCTGGTGGGTAGTATCCGCCTGGCCAATCTAGTTTAACTGTCCATGTTCCGGTTTGGTCGGGTATGTATTCGAACCATGCTGTTCCGTCTCCTTTGTATGAGTCTATTGGGCTGATTACATCTTGTGTTCCGTCTGGTTTTGTGAATGTTACGATGAATCCTTTGAGTTGTCGGCTTACGTGTGTTGGGGGTTGCATCCATAAGTTTACTAGTAATGGTTGGTCGATTCCAATTGGGTTTGGTGAAAAGCTAAGATAAACTGTTGGTTCTACTTCTAAGTCGGGAGTTACGCCTGTAGGAAGAGCAATTGAACCCCCATCTCTAACGTTTGTTGGAGTTACGCTTGGGGGAACAACTGTTTGTGCATCAACGGGTTGTACTAGAAAAGCAGCTGACGTCATCAGTAAAATTAGTACTAATGTAGTGGCCGTTTTTGTTGAAAAAACCTTTTTTACAATACTTAATGGTTCTTGCAATCTTCTCTCTCCTTAATTTTGCAAGTTTATTTTATTGATTATTAGCCTTTAAATCTTATCCAAAAAATATTTGGAGCCTATTTTTCTTAGCTGCTATGGTTTCTTTTGTTTTTAACTTCTAGGCAGTCTTAAAATGGACTATTTTTTAGATGTTTTTTGGGATATACCTATATGGTAATATTGCTTATATACAAACACGATTGGCATAAGTATGAAAGGGGATTCTAACGGATGGCTGTCTACGCAAGCAAAGAGTCACAAATGCATAGTTTAGCCAACTGTAACTTGCATAATTTTTCGTCACATAACGGTTTTCACGGTGTCTCCTTCGGTTACACCATTATCAATGGGAAAAGTCTTAAAAGCCCTGCTTCAGGTATCAATGGGCTTGGGAGGAAGGAAGAGAGAAACTTGCAGCAAAACTAGAGCGTAATTTTTCTTGTCCACTTCATTCACGAAGGGATACGTTAGATTAT
>CAZXGX010000145.1:0-3628 GCA_964640475.1 uncultured Candidatus Bathyarchaeia archaeon | reverse complement strand
CCGACAAAATAGTCTTGGACATAAACTTTTTTATCAATTATCTCGACCAATTTCAAACATGATTCCTTCTTTATATCACATCTTTTGTTTCCAGTTTTAAGGATTTCCATATTACAATATGAATCATAAATTCAAGAATTTATTGAAAATATTGCTTAGGCTGGTCTGAGATACAGTGCAAGTTGACCTTTGGATACTTTCAGTTCAATTCCGTTTTCTGTGCAGCACGCTGCGCCTTCTGCTAAAGCTGAAATAGCCAATGTATTTCTGGCAGGTCTAAATAATGATGGTGTCACGCCTAGTATTTGCTCACTGCCCTCTTTGGTTAACTCGATTTCTAAATGTGTAAGTTTTAAATCTTCCATGCTTACAAGTGCGTTTATTACTTTTCCAACAAGCAGTTTCTCACAATAAACATTCTTATTGATTAATTCACTGATTTTCACAAAGATCACTCTCTAAGGATAAGTTAGATTGGTAAATTTAAAAAGTTTACTACAAACAAGTATACCACTAGAAAATAGATAATTAGTAAGTACCAGATGTGTCAGCGAAAAACTGATAGAACATTGGCTTTAATTTAACCTTCAACACATTATGAAACGAAAAGCAAACAGACATTAAAAGGATACGACGAACATAGAGGCAAAGTTATCCGATTACTTTAAATGTCGCCGAGCTAAAAAATTGGCAAAGCTGAAGATACAAAATGCAACCTAAAACATTCTCAGACCAAGGTGTCAACAGTTCAAGAAACGATTACTTAGTGCCAAAAATACTCGGCTATCATTCAAGTCGTTCATGACAATAATTTCCTTATCTTGGGGGTTAAGTTTTGGAAAAAGCCACTTCTATGGAGATTAACCAGGTTTTCAGTGACCTAAATACATCGGAAAAAGGTTTAACTAATGAAGAGGCTACACTCCGCCTCAAAAAATATGGCTACAACAAGCTTACAGAGAAAAAACAAATCCCCTTTATCCACAAATTCATCAAACATTTACGAGATTTTTTCGGCATATTACTGTTTGTAGCATCCTTTCTTTCTTACATCAGCGGTTCATCAGAACTTGCTTTAATTATTCTCGGCGTCGTTTTTGTAAATATTTTTGTTAGCATGTTTCAGGAATCCCGTGCTGAAAAGGCTATGGAAAGTCTCAAAGGTTGGATGCCTGAGTACGCCAAGGTTATCCGTGAAGGCGAATTAAAGAAAATCCACGTTCGAGAAATCGTTCCAGGCGACATCATATTTTTGGAGGAAGGCGATCGGGTTCCAGCCGATGCAAGATTAATTGAAGCTTTCGACATGTGGACAAACAACGTCCCATTAACAGGGGAATCAGAACCCCAACCACGAGTAGCTGAAAAAGTCCAAACCGTAGAAAAAGCGTATCTGTACGCACCAAATCTAGTTTTCATGAGTACAAGCGTAGCAAAAGGACAAGGCAAAGCTGTTGCTTACGCAACAGGTATGGGTACACAATTTGGCAAAATTGCTAGTTTAACCCAAACAATCCAGGAGGAAGATAGTCCCCTTCAAAAAGAAATTGCGTTAATGGCCAAATACGATTTCGTAATTGCTTTAGTTGTTGGAGCTGTTTTCTTTGCTGCAAGTTTTCTTTTTCTTCATGTTCCATTTGCAACAAGCATCTTCTTCATGATTGGTGTCATGGTATGCTGTGTTCCTGAAGGACTACAGGTTACAGTTTCCAGCGCTTTAGCAATAAATATGCTAAAGATGGTTAAGCAGAACGTTCTAATTAAACGGTTATCCGCAGTGCAAACGCTTGGAAGCGTAACCGTCATCTGCACAGATAAAACAGGCACCATCACAAAAGGTGAAATGACGGTAAACAAGCTTTGGGTAACAGATAGAACAATCGAAGTCTCAGGCTTAGGCTATAATCCAGTCGGTAACTATACTCTAAACGGGAAACTCTTAAACAAAAACGAAACAACCTCGATAGAGACGCTTTTAGAAATTGTCTCTCTGTGTAATAGTGCAAAAATAGATCCCCCCTCAGACCGCAATCGCAACTGGAGTGTCATCGGAGACCCAACAGATGGTGCACTTCTTGTTGCCGCCCTCAAATATGGCTTAAATGTTGAAGAAATAAGTAAAGAAAAGCCAACTATCAATATCTTGCCATTTAATTTTGAACGCAAACGCATGAGCACTATCCATCAGGTTAATGACGAAGTACTGATTTACACAAAGGGTGCACCCAGAAACATAATTGATCTTTGTACTAAAGTGCTTGTAGATGGCAAAGTAGACGTGTTAGAAAAGAAGTACTTGGATGCTATAGAAAACAGAGTTCATGAATTTGCCAATCAAGGTTTGCGTGTCATCGCTATCGCGTACAAAGTATTGCCTAAAACTGAATACAATGACGACACTGGATTAGAAAGTGACCTCGTCTTTGTTGGTTTAGCAGCAATGCGTGATCCACCAAGAATTGAAGTTAAAGATGCAGTTCTAAAAGCAAAAGAAGCTGGTATCAAGACAGTTATTATCACAGGGGATTATGGTCCAACTGCTCAGGTTATAGCTCAAGAAGTAGGGATAGTAGATGAGAACTCTTGCCAGATCGTCCGTGGTGTAGACTTAGAAGAGTTAAGCGATACAGGAATTGTTGATGAAATAAAGCGCGGTACTGTCATTTTTGCTCGAGTATCCCCTGAGCAGAAACTCCGTATTGTTCGTGTCCTAAAAGCAAGTGGTGAAGTAGTAGCCGTTACGGGTGATGGAGCAAACGATGCCCCCTCACTAAAGGAAGCAAACATCGGCGTGGCTATGGGCGTCTCTGGAACAGATGTTGCCCGTGAAGCAGCAGATGTTGTTCTACTAAATGATAGTTTTGCTTCAATTGTTACAGCTATCGAGTCAGGCAGAGCAATATATGAGAATCTTCGCAAGTTCATTGTCTTTGTATTTGCACATAATTGGGCTCAATTAGTTCCCTATGTATTATATGCGGCTTTGGCAATCCCACTTCCACTTCTCGTGGTACAGGTTTTAGCCATCGACCTCGCAATTGATGTTGTTCCCTCATTAGCTCTAAGTCGCGAACCTCCAGAAGCAGGGATAATGCAGGAGCCACCAAGAAGCATCAAAGAAAGAATGTTTACTCGAGGAGTCTTTTTACGTTCACTCTACATCGGATTGATTATAGGTGGTGGCGCAATGTTTGCATGCGTAAGCACTTGGATGGCTGGCGGCTGGCAGTTCGGTATGCCTTTAGCATCAAATGATCCAATCTACATTAAAGGAGTAACAATGACTTTTGCTGGTATAGTGTTGGGTCAAGTTGGAGATGTCATTGCCTGCCGAACAAGTAAACAATCAAGTTTCAAAATTAGTTTAGCAAAGAACAAATGGATAGCAGTGGGCATTTTTGCGCAGCTTCTAATATTGTCTTTACTAGTCTATATCCCGCCAATGCAAATGCTGTTTGGCACTACTGCGTTAGGAATTACCGACTGGCTATATCTGCTCTTAATAACGCTGGCAGTGATTTTCGTTGAAGAGGTTAGAAAATTCTTCGTAAGGATGTTTAGCAAAAAAACCGAAGATTCAAGCAAGCATGACCACACTTAAGCAATTGATCATCCAATTTTTCCGTCT
>CAZXGX010000144.1:0-3668 GCA_964640475.1 uncultured Candidatus Bathyarchaeia archaeon | reverse complement strand
AGTTCAGTTTGATAACTCACATGCTGTGAGCTTGCCTTATATTCCTTAAAACTTTGTTACTAACTATGAATAAAACTTGGATAGTGCTTGCGTTAATCTTGGTTATTGCAGGTCAATTGGTAATATTGTCTTCTTTTCATGAAGTAAAAGCTGAGGGTTATTCAGAAATCAATGCAGTTATTACTGTCGCGAAAATGAACTATGTTGACGCAAGAATAACGTTGTCAATTCTTCCCTTGGGCAGCAACGATGCAAGCGGTGTCAAAATTATTTTTCCTAACGGAACTGCGGTTAATTTAACTACCTCCAATGGTGGTAAGCCGCCAGAAATTTACACTAATACGTTTAGTCTTTCACGAACAGGTGACACGCTAGGATTCACGGGCGCGGATACGAGCTCTGGCTATAATTCTGTTTCATTAACTTCAAAGCAGCCCTTAGCCATCACAACTCATTTTGATGTAAATAACACTCAAAATTACTTGTTGCATTCTAACGAAAACTTTGATGTTTACACTTTCATCATTTATGGTCAAGCGGAGATTTCAATTAGCGGTTATGGGATGGGACTATGACAGAAATAGATGAAGCTGTAGCAGTCAACAAAGTTGAAGAATTGATGATTGCACTTGACCAAGTAAAGAAATACAAGGCGTTAGCCCGGTTAATGATTGATTTTTTAATTATTGTCTTGTTTTCTTTAGTTGCCCTGTTCTCTTTAGAGCTTGTCTTCAACTTTTACTACCTGACAGGCAACTCTTCAAGTTATTTCTCATACCCAAACATTCTGAACATGATAACACTATCTGTATTTGCAAGCAGCAGTTCCACTCTACCAGCTTTGCTTATTATCGCAGCAGGCATAATTATAGGCATATTCTGGGTTGACCATAAACTCAAACGGGTTAAGCTTGACGAATGGAAAAACACGTTAAATGAAGGCTTCGCTGGCGCGCTAAAGCTTCTGCAAGGATTAAACTGGGAATCAGTTTTTGACGACATCCGCACTTCCACTTTAGCATATACAATGTACGCATTCGTAAAAATAATCGGTTACTGGGTAAGTACTATGATAATATTGTTTTTCCCATTTGTGATTGGCTTAAGCCTGATTCATATTGACTTTAACTTTTACTTATTAGCATTTATTTCCTTGACTTTAGTGCTTGTCTTAAGCAAGAAAAGCATCCAAAAGAAGTACCGTCAAATAACATCGTTAGACGCGTTGTTATGGGAGCTTCGGTGGTTCAACAGTGAGTTCAAATCAGCCGAATTCAAAACCTGACTTGTACGTGGTTGCAAGAATAATCAGTGTCCTGAAAGAGAAGGGTCGCATAAAACGAACGGAACTTGCAACCCTAACAGGCGTTGCATACGATAGATTATCAAAATACGTTGAATGGATGAATCAAGAAGGTTTGCTGAAAATCGACACAGACGGCAACGTAGCCTTAACTGAACATGGAATAGAAACCTACAACAATCTAGTGAAATGGATACTTCGTTATGTAGGAAAACTAAAATTCCCACGATTCTAAGTTTTCCTTTATATTTCTGTCTTTAACAAGAGAAATAAAATAAAGAATTAGGCTGGTTTGTTGGGCTTATCCTGTTTTTGGATTAAATAATTTTCTGCACTCTTCGTTCATTATCTTTACCCCTATAAATTAACAGACTAAAATCAATCACGATAAGTATGATTTCCCTTTAAAGTACTGATTGATTTTTTTGGCAGGCGACCATAGGCATCAACATCAGATGCTATAATAATTAATCAGGTGGAACAAAACTGTTTAAAACAATTTTAACTAATCCTATTCCGCCCAAGAGTGCTAATATTAAGCAAACGTTTATTTCCCAAATAAGCGAGCGCGTGTGATATTAGTTTAAATTAAAATATGGCATTAACAGTTTTTCCATTGTATAAAATCCATTTTTTTTATCGACAAGGCTCTTAGCAGCAAATAATACGCCGTCACCAAAAGCTTCCCTTAAAATAGACTCGTGAATTAAGCGCACCGTTTGATAAGGAAAACCGAAAATTATTTCATGACGGCCGACAATACCGCCTGCTCTAACTGATTTGATCTCATCATTAGGTAATGATAGTGCTTCCATAATTTTAATTGCTGTACCAGACACACCTTTTTTGCTTTTGAAATGTTCTTCAATAACTTCTACATCTGTATAGGGCGCAATGGATTTGAGAATTTTAGCTGCTAGCATTAAGAAATTGATACCTATTGTAATGTTAGGAGACCAGAGAACTCTTGTTTTGTGTGATAGGTTTTTTAAAAAAGTAATCGTTTCATCACGGTAATTTGATATTGCAGTTATAATTGTGATGTTTCTTTTAGCGGCTTCTTCTCCGTAAAATAATATGGCTTCAGGGGAAGAAAAGTCGATTATTACGTCTACGGGAAATTTGTCTAAAAGTTGTTTTGGGGTCCATTCATCTTTGGGAAAAATTAATCCTTGGTTTTCATGTTCAATGCCGAGAAACTCTGGAACTGATCGGTGTTGTAGCGTTTTTGATTTTCTTAAAACCCAGCAAAGATCTGCTTCTTCGCTTTGTAGCAATACAGTAGCAACAGCTTTGCCTGCTTTACCAAATCCAAGAAGACCCACTTTCATTTTTAATCATAACTATTCTGAGTTCATGCTTAATAAAATTATCAATAAACTATGTGGGAATTACCCTGACCGCAAGAAAGCATTCTTCAGTTCTGAGTCTTTAGATGCCAAATCGCTTTTCCCGTATTCAAGTGCTGGAGAATTGGTTTTATTTAATATGACCGAACTTTTATTTAATACGCCGTCATTTGGGGCTGGTGTGTTGGACGTAACCCGCTTTTGGGCTTAGTAATTTCTTGCCTTCTTCACTCATTTCTAATCCTTGAATTTTTCTAATATCTGTCTAGTTATAAGCCTTTGGATTGTAGTAAGTAATTTAATGCCAAAGTTACCATTGTATTTGAACAGCTTAAAAGATGCATTTTTTGGTCTATGTCGATTTTCTCACAATTTTTTTCATCAATAATTGTTCCATCATCGTTTATAGTATATTCTAAGTGAGTAATGCAGTTTCTCAAGTTCCTATCAATAGCCTGAGTTAGGAATGTGAAACCGTGTCTCTCAAGGAACTGCATTTTAATATACAGGTCTATTTTACCCGCTTTTTTATAAGAATCAACAAATTTCATATCTCGTGGGTCATACAAATCATGACCATTTTGCATGAGTAGAAAGGTTATAATCTGTACATTCTCTGACACCAGTCCCTCGACTAAAGAAGAATATAAAAATAAACTCAAGAGAGATTTTTGTTTTAGTGTCAAATATTTTTTCTCATCATGAGATAGACCCCACATTTCTGTCAAATACTTACTGTTTTTTATTACATTTTTGTAAGACGGAATTATGCATTCATCAAATATTTTTTGGCTAACATTCCCAAGAGCAAATATTTTTTGGTCAAGATCAGGAACCTTGCTAAAATCTGCTCCATATTGATTACAAATCGCCTTCTGTCTTTTTAGGAATTTTTCATATTCGCTATCTTCTTTTGGCATTTTAACGCTCATCTACTCCGTTCTCTCTTGATTCTAATACGCCGTCATTTGGGGCTGGTGTGTTGGACGTAACCCGCTTTTGGGCTTAGTAATTTT
>CAZXGX010000143.1:0-3676 GCA_964640475.1 uncultured Candidatus Bathyarchaeia archaeon | reverse complement strand
TTTTTTCTTATGCCATACCAAACGTTATCTTCAGAACCACACATTGCTTTAACCCGATCCGCAGTCATGTCACCCCACATTAAAGGATAACTTTCACGCATAAGCTGCGCAACTTCTTCAGCATCATCCAAATTCAGCTTTTCAGCAGTCTCATGGATTTTCAAGTCTTCATTAACCCCTTCAAGACACAAAGCAGTAATAGTTCCTTTATGTTTAAAGACTGGATACCGAGATAGAATCATTTCTTCACAATCAACGGGAGCTTGAACCTCAACTTCTGACAGGTTCAGTGAGCTAAGCAGAAAACCAACAGTCTCTTGGCTTCCACGCAATTGAACAATTTGATTATTATAAATGAGCATTAAACCAACAATCTGCTCAGACTCTAAAGCCAAAAAAACTTTTGATCGCTCTCTCTGCGTCAACAAATCATAAATGAAAAAGTAGTAATCATAGTAATCCTGCCGTACAAGCTGCCAGTAAGCTTCCTCATAATTCGGCGTAAGCACAGCTATCCTCAAACGTATCACCTGATGCTCAAAAATAAGACAAAAAGGAAAGAAAAAGGTTTAGGCTTAAGCTTTACACTGTTGAGTAAGACGTTGCCAGCGTTCATCAGTTAACTGTTGAATCTGGTCAATCACAGCTTGCCCTTGTGGCTTGAACAGATGCCTAAATCGTCCTTGACCCTCAAGATAAGCTTTAACTGGCTTCTTCTTTTGAGGCGCCAAAGCTATCACTTTACTTGGTATCGAAAGTTGACGTTTACCATTAACAGCTTCCCAAAGCGGAAACACGCATGACTCAACAGACAACTTTGAATACTCCATAGTTTTTGACGGTTCAGTTCTCCAACCTCTTGGGCAAGGAGCAAACACATGCAAAAACGCTGGACCCTCAACTTCTAAGCCTTTACGAACTTTAGTTAGCATATCTTTCCAGTAGTAAGGCGTCGCTGTAGCAACATACTTCATTTCATGAGCCAGCATAATTTCAGCTATCGGCTTCTTAGTTTCAAGTTTGCCTGGCCTAACAGAACCAGCAGGAGTCGTAGTTGTTGATGCACCAACCGGAGTTGAGCTACTTCGTTGAATCCCAGTATTCATGTACCCTTCATTATCATAGAGCACAAATAGGAAGTCATGTCCACGTTCAACAGCACCAGATAATGCCTGCAAACCAATATCAACAGTTCCACCGTCACCAGCAATTGCTATAATGTCAACATGCTCTTGATTCATCTTGCCTTTTTTCTGAAGAATCTTTACTGCAGCTTCGATACCCGAAGCGTTAGCAGCAGCATTCTCAAAAGCAGTGTGCAACCAAGGCAATCCCCAGGATGTGTACGGATAGATGGAACCTACTATTTCCATGCAGCCTGTTGCTTGTGTAACAATTGTTGGTCCACGTGTCGCCTTCATTATAAGACGCAATACAGATGCTGGACCGCAACCAGCACATGCTCTGTGACCTGATATGAAAAGATCTGGTTTATCCGCAATTTCTTTAGCTGTGAATTTCCATTCTTGTGTAGTCATTTTTGTTTCCTCCATTTACTCCCTTAATCCTAAATAGTGCACAAGATTATCCACTTGCCCAGTTTTAGCTACTCGTGCCAAGTCTTCGAAAACTCTTCGTAAATCACGTAGACTATAATCTCTGCCTCCTAAACCAAAAATGTAGCTCTCTATAATTGGTTGCTGCTTGAGGTCATACATAACATTTCGAATTTCATTAAATACTGGACCACCTAAACCGCCAGGAGACATACTCTTGTCCATAACGGCGATGGCTTTCACGTTTTTAAGTGCACTTCGAATGTCTTCGACAGGTAATGGCCTAAACGTACGTAATCGTAAAAGACCAACCTTCAAGCCTTCCGCTCGTAATTGGTCAACAACTGCCTTTAGAGTCCCAGCTGTAGAACCAACAACAACTATAGCGATTTCTGCATCACCTAACTGATATGCATTGATAAGCCCATTTCCGTAGTTTCTGCCGCTTAAGCTAGCATACTCACTGTTGGTCTGTTGTATTATCTTCAAAGCGTTCTGGATAGCCGCGTCTTGTTGCCTCTTAAATTCAAAATAGAATTGAGGAGACACATTAGGACCCATAGTCATTGGATTTTGGGGATCAAGCTTGAAAGGTACGGCTTCACCTGCATGAGTAGAAATTAATGGCAACTTGCGTTCGCCAACAAATTGTTTCACTATATCGTCAGGTAATATGTCAACGTTTTCAAGCGTATGACTGATTGTAAAGCCATCTAACCCCACCATTACGGGCAAGGAAACATTTAGATCCTCTGCAATCTTGAACGCTTGAATAATTGAGTCATAAGCTTCTTGCGCGTTTTCAACGTAAATCTGTATCCAGCCGCTATCACGTTCAGCCATACTGTCTGAGTGGTCGCCATGAATGTTTAACGGTGAAGATAAGGCACGATTTGCAACAGCCATCACAACCGGCGCTCGCGAGCCAGCGGTGACGAAAAGCATTTCATGCATTAAAGCTAAACCTGCTGAGGCACTTGCAGTGAATGTTCTTGCTCCAGTAGCTGATGCTGCAAGACAAGCAGTCATTGCGCTGTGTTCAGATTCAGTGCATACATATTCTGTTTGGACCTCACCGTTTGCTACATATTCACTGAATTTTTCAACAATGATTGTCTGGGGTGTAATTGGATAAGCAGCAACAACATCAACATCACATTGCTTAACTGCAAGGGCAACTGATTCATCGCCATTCATGGCGATACTCGCTTGTTTAACTTGTGGTTTCATCATTATTCTTCATCCTCAGGCATTTTCATAGTTATTGCTTTAGCAGGACACTCATTTGCACATATTCCACAGCCTTTACAGAAGTTTAGATCAAATTCTATTTTGCCTTGTTTTGGCATCCATTTTGCTGCGCCTTCGGGACAAAGTATTACACATGTGCAACAAGTTACGCATTTTTCTAAGTCTCTAACTGGAAGGTAAGTTTTCCAATCGCCAGTCTTGAAGCTTTCACTAGATTTGGTACATACAGCAGCAAGAGTTAGTTCTTTCCAAGTTTTTTCTTTACTACTCATTCAACTTTTGCCTCCTTGTAGGCTTCTTTGATGACAGCAAAGTTTTTCTCTGCCAAATCAGGTCTAAAACGTACCTTCAAAGTTTTCTCTATACCTTCCAAAGTTACAATATTAGTTGCCTTAGCAACAACACCTAGCAAAGCAGTGTTTGTTATTGGAGCCCCAAGAATCCTAAGAGCTATTTCTGTTGCTGGAACCGTCCAAACCTTACCTTTCACTACTCTAAGACTTTCTTTTAATACAGCAGGCTCATTACTTGAATTAATTATTAAACAGTCCTCATCACGGTTTAATCCAGCAGTAACAGGTACCGTTTTTAGTAAAGTATTATCTAAAACTATTACAACATCTGGATCATAGACTGCACAATGTAACCTTATTGGTTCAGTGCTGATTCGAGTAAAAGCAGTCATAGGTGCACCCATTCTTTCAGGCCCAAATTCAGGAAATGATTGAATAAATTTGCCTTCGTCAAGAGCGGTTCTAGCTAATAATTCGCTAGCAGTCCAAGCACCCTGGCCTCCTCTACCATGCCATCTAAATTCAGTCATGTTTTTCAAATTTAGTCCCTTCTCTGGAGGTAATTCAGAATAAATT
>CAZXGX010000142.1:0-3694 GCA_964640475.1 uncultured Candidatus Bathyarchaeia archaeon | reverse complement strand
ATCGAACTTGTTAAATAGTATTTTTCTCAAAATTGCAATACGCCAAAAGAAATAGCCCATCCCTGTTATAAATTTTAATAAACAGGGTTTAGATATGTTCTATTTCTCAGAATTTTGTTTATATTGCTTGTTTCTATATTTTTTATTGCGCTAACATAAGTTAAAAGACTTGGTGTGAGTTTGAGTCGCCTTTCTGAGCATCAAAAGAAAATTTTGGAAATGCTAAATATTAAACCGGACATGACAACTAAAGAAATCGCTGAGATGATTTTTGGGAGAATCGTAGAATATAAATCAAAAGAGTATGCGTCAATACACCGTAGTTTGATCTCTTTAGAAAAGCATGGTTATGTTCAACGTGTTCAAGTTCAACTTCGGTGGCGAACATCAAACATGCAATTACACCCAAAGGTCCCCGTGAACTGAAGCGCATTTTGCTTCAATAGTATTTTTCTGCTATTTCCTTAGCTCTCTTATATTCTTCCGACTCTTCTGTGCCGTCTTGAGTTTCCTCTTTAGGCTGGATCTCTTGCTGTTTTTTCTGTGTCTTTTTCACCTGTTTTTTGGCCTTTTCAACGTAGTTTTTAAGGTCACTAGTTCTAAGCGTCTGTTCAGACATCGTTTCTGGTGCTAGCACTAAAGGTAAGACTGCAATGAATAGGAAGAAACTAAAGAAGGAAAAGATTGTACCAAACCCCTGATCTCGAACATACGTTCCGAAATAGCTACCGATGGAAAGACGTATTAATGATGATAATAAGTATGGCATTATTCCGATAGCATAGATTCTTGCACTGTTTCTTCCCTCGCCGATATCTCCCCAGAGAATAAAAACAAATATTGTTATGAA
The DNA here is from genome assembly GCA_964640475.1 of uncultured Candidatus Bathyarchaeia archaeon. Lineage (GTDB taxonomy): Archaea > Thermoproteota > Bathyarchaeia > Bathyarchaeales > Bathycorpusculaceae > Bathycorpusculum. Next base: position 2,844 of record CAZXGX010000142.1, on the reverse strand, counting down.
TATGCCCCATGTTATGCCGTCTATAAATGTATAGAGCCACCATCCGGTGGTATCTGGTGCTGTGAATCCGAGAATTGCATATCCCAATCCTAACATTGCAAATCCCGCTACTGCTAAACGTTTTCTACCCTTCGAATCAGCAAAAAAGCCGAAGATTATGGCGGAAATTCCTGCTAAAACGAACTCAACATTTGTTGAAAAAGGGATATCAACGTTCTTAAATACCTCTGTATTTATTGGGAATGACATACTGTTTATAAAAACAAAGATTATCCATGGGACAAAGTACAGTAAAAAGACTCTGTTTGATATTATCTCTCTATAGCTGATTTGTTGTTGTTTCATCTTTCCTTGTTGTGACGGCTTAGCAAATAGCAGTGCAAGAAAACCAAAAGCGCGCCAAGATGTGAGGACAATTGATACGGTTATAGACCCCTCAGTTCCTATAACCGAGAGTAGAAACGCTCCTAGACCGGTAAGGAAAAAAATCGTGCCACCAATCTTTCCTCGGTTATTTGCAACTGTTGTAGATGCAAAATAATTTAAACTAGTCGGTATTCCAAATCCAAAATTGATTCCTGCAATTACTGAAAAGACTAATAGACCCGAATTTGTCATTTCAGTTATTAAAGGCATCATAGACAAAAAAATTCCTGCTAGCATCCACAGACGTAAAAAGGTAAGATTGTCTTTCACCTTATGGCTCAATGACTCCCCTATTATTAGGGCTGAAAATAAGCCCACAAAATGCATAGCCATTATCGGTAGCTGATCATTTAAGTTGGTGGCTGTTTTAACATAGTTTAATGCATATGCATACCAAATGAAAGAGTTTGATATCAGAATCGTATTTATAGCTACAGCTTTTTTATTTCCACTAAGCAATTGTCTTATTGCTTTAGACCCCATCGATATCAATGTATAGGTATCCTGGCGTTCTTTAAGTATATTAGTTAGTCAAAATATGAATTTGAAACTAGTGCAAAAGTATTTAAGGCTAACTTGTTGATTACATTTTGTACAACAAATATACTGTTGTACATATATACACATAAAAGGGAGAAAGGAATGAAGACAACAAAAATCATCCGAGGCTTCGGCTGGTAAATTCCTCTAAATTGCAGATGAGTCCTCTCAATATTATCAATAAAATGGAGAGGTCTCTAACTGCATCATTTTCTGGTAAACTTTTTAATTGCTGAAGCGCAATATTTACAGAAGCAATTTGTTCTTCCCTAATTTTCTTGAAACTTTTTGAAGATAAAGCGAACCCAACGATTTTATTATAATCATCGTAATTTACTTTGGAGTCCTTAAGTAGAGGTATAATTTTTTCCTTTAATTCCGATTCGTGAATTGCACATAGCACAGGCAGAGGAAGACATTCCTTGCTTAATCTTGCACTAAACTTTTCATAATCCACAATATCAAATATCTCATCGATTATTGTACCAACGATACCATAGGTTCGACCGTACAGACCTAGATTTGCAATTAAATCATCATTGGCACCTCCCAATATTGCGCCGATCATACAATGCGCTTCTAGAACAGCAGCCCTCAATTTTATAACTTCCAAGTAATCTCTCGGCGTTACATCTAGCCTTCTATGCATCAACGACTCTTGCGCTTCCGATTTAATAATTTCAGTGAGCGCTTTAAAGGTAAGTTGCACTACTTTGTCCTTTTTTGCCATCGGCAATGATTCGCATTCCTTGTATAGAGAAAATGCAGCTTGAACAAGCAAAATATCTCCAGCTAGGATCGAGATATTTATCCCAAATCGCCCATAACTTGTTTTTCTATTATGCTTGAGTGCCGTTTCGTCAATGATGTCGTCATGGATATTTGATGCTTCCACAAAAAGAGTAAGTGCGGCACCTACACCAGTCGGATTTAGATATTTCCCTCCAACTGCTTGAGATGACAGGTTTACTAATGCTGGAAAAACAGGTGCGACCTTGCGTAAAAATGTTGTATGATGCTTTGCTGCTTTTGACACCTTACCCGCATCATAGTCAGCGTTTAAAACCTGCAAAATGGCTCTATCCATTATAGCTCGGCCGTTTTTTTCGATGATTTGTGTGAAGGTTTCGATATCTTGGTTCACAGTCATGGTAGCATAATTGTGACTATCCAGTATTTCTTTTTTAGCATTCAGGATATGGAAAAGCATCGTGTGTTTTTCATAAAGCAAAACTCTTAATAGCCAAAGCCATAATCAGTGGGACTCATGAGCCAAACCAAGCAAATGGAACAGAAATGGCAGCAACGATGGGAAGCTGCACGGATTTTTGAAGCTGATCCTGATCCTAAACTGGAAAAAAAATTGGTTACTTTTCCATTCCCATACATGAACGGTCCTCTACATGTTGGGCACACGTTCACTGCCAGCCGCGTTGATGCTTATGCACGTTTCAAGCGTATGCAAGGCTACAATGTTCTTTGGCCTTGGAGTTGGCATTGGACTGGTCAGCCCTTGCTTGGTGCTTCGCAACGAGTTGTCCGCGGTGATCAAGCATACATTAAAGTCCTCCGTGAAGTGGATGGTGTCCCCGATGCTGAACTTAAAAAGTTTGTAGACCCTTACTATATGGCTCAATACTACACTAACGAGGGACGATCTGCGGTTAAAAGTGTCGGTTTTTCGGTTGATTGGCGAAGGGAATTTACAACTGTTATGCCTACCTTTCAAAAGTTCGTGGAATGGCAATATAAGAATCTCAAAGAAAAAGGCTATGTAACCCGTGGGACTCATCCTGTTGTGTGGTGCCCAAAAGACCAAAGTCCCACTGGTGATCACGATCGCCAGAGCGGCGAAGGCGTCACACCCGAAGAATACAC
>CAZXGX010000141.1:0-3853 GCA_964640475.1 uncultured Candidatus Bathyarchaeia archaeon | reverse complement strand
ATTAAAGAATGTAATCGAAAAATGCTTCAAAGCGAACTTGAAGCTACAAACACCGCAATCGAAAAAGAACACGAAAATTCAGCCTAAGCGCTTTTCTTTTTTGTAAGCTTATTCCTTCTTAACACCATTGTTAATAGTGACCTTTAATGCTGTCCCATCGAATTTCATGAGTATCTGCCCATATTCCAACAGAATATCCTGTAATATAATATTGAGTGTTATCGCCATTTTCGGTATATTTTAATCGGAGAAAGCCTGCGTTAATTTCCCAACAAGGATAAGTTTGACCACCTCTTTCGCCCTGAGTATCTTTTATTTCATAAAAGATTGCGTCAACCGTTTCTATGGTGCGGTTGTTTTGTTTTGCATATTGCTCAATATATGGCATTGCAATACGTATAGCTTCATCCTTTGTCAGTAAAGTAGTACTTTGTAAATAAAAAAAAGCTGCTAAACAGATGCAGATAACAAGTGCTATCGAAATGAAGCCATACACACGTTTTCTATTTTTAGCCACTTTTGGCTTCAATCTTTCACCAAGTTCTAAGTAACCTTCTTTCTTTTAAAAACCACACATTAGAACACTAACCACTTATGGCTAAAAATACTATGACAACCAAGCCCATAACCATAAAGTAGCCTATTTCTGGGTTTAGTTGTGTCATGCTTAAATATGATTTCTTGTTTATTCGTTCTAACGGAGGCTAACAAGAAGTGCCTGCTATAGAAGTCGGAAGAATATGCGTTAAACAAGCCGGTAGAGAAAACGGAATGAAATGCGTAGTAATTGATGTAATGGACAAAAGCTTTGTCCTAGTAACTGGACCCAAAAAACTCACTGGTGTCAAAAGGAGACGAGTTAACCTAAACCATGTTTCACCCCTAGAAGACAAAATTGAAGTTAAGCGGGGCGCCTCAGATGAGGAAGTTACTCAAGCCTTAGAAGCCGCTGGCAAAACGCAAGTAATGACTCAAGCTTAAAAAATAAATTCAAACTTTAATTACCTCAACTATATCTTTTTCTTATTCAACTCAGGAGAGCAAAATCTATGCCAAGAACTAGCCCTCCATGGGAAACTAAACGTGAAACCTTGATAAAAACAGAGGATCACACAGACCCTAAATATGGTCACATCCCCTCTGAAAGGCCTGCAAAAGAGTACATACGCTATGGCGTAATTAATCTCGACAAGCCAGCTGGTCCAACCAGTCACGAAGTTGCCGCATGGACAAAAAAAATCATGCACCTGACGAGTATAGGTCACGGCGGGACTCTAGAGGTTAACTAAAGTTAGCCAGAGAAATCCCCAAGTGACCGGCGTTTTACCCGTCACCTTAGAGGATTCTACGAAGATTGTTCAAGCGCTTCTCCATAGCGGTAAAGAATACGTTTGCGTCATGAAACTGCATGGTGACGTGGAAACTGAGAAAGTTAGACGGGTTCTTGGAGAATTTGAAGACTTAATTTTTCAACGCCCACCTTTACGATCTTCAGTCAAACGTCAACTACGTTCAAGACGCATCTACTACAACGAATTCATTGAACATGACGGACGCAACGTACTTTTCAAAGTTGGCTGCGAAGGCGGAACATACATACGCAAACTATGCTTTGATATCGGCGAAATCCTCGGCGTCGGCGCTCATATGCAAGAGCTACGCAGAACTCGCGCTGGACCATTTGTTGAAACCAGCCCAACCCATGTAAACCTACATGATGTAGCTTACTGGTTTGGTGAATGGAAAGAGAAAAAAGACGACTCAATCCTGCACAAAATCGTTCAACCCGTGGAAAACGCGCTTGATCTTGTTCCAAAAATTGTGGTGAGAGATTCCGCAGTTGATGCATTATGTCACGGTGCCAGCTTGACTGCTCCAGGCGTGGTTTCGGTTGACTCAGGCATAACAAAAGACTTACTAGTAGCAACTATGACGCTTAAAGGCGAAGCAATTACCCTCTCTAAAGCAACTGAACCAACAGAGCGAATAATTGATTTACGGCATGGCGTTGTTGCATCCCCTGAACGTGTGTTGATGCCCAGAGGCACTTACCCGAAGGTTTGGAAAAGTGGTAGTGTAGATGAGCAGAAAAAATAAAGATGTGGAGCATTATTTTGCGTCTTCACCTAAATCTGAAGCAAACTTTGGTTTAATTCGAGCTAACCTCTGCGGCAGACATTTCGAATTTATAACTGCTTCAAGCGTTTTTTCGAAGAGAAAAATTGACATAGGAACAAAACTGCTTATTGAATCAATGAGTCTACCCAAAAACGGGACGATTCTAGACATTGGCTGTGGCTACGGCGCCGTTGGAATTTCAGCTGCAACATTTAACCCCAACGTGCAAGTATGCATGACCGACGTGAACATGCGTGCTGTCAGCTTAACAAGAAAAAACATTGAATTAAATAAGGTAAGAAACGCCCAAGTTCGATATGGATACTTATTTGAGCCAGTTGAAGGTCAACTGTTTGATTGCGTTCTTTCGAACCCGCCTGTCAGCGCAGGAATGGACACTGTGAAAGCATTCATAACTGGAGCACCAAAAGTTATGAGGGAAAACGCGACTTTTCAAATGGTTATCCGCTCAAAAATTGGAGCAAAAATTCTGCCTGCTCTTTTTGAAGAAACATTTGGCAATTGCGCTGTTCTTGCAAGAGAAAGCGGATTCCGAGTTTTAATCGGTACACGCAATGTAAAATAGAAACCTGAAACGAAGTTGCTCCTTAACAAAAAAATACTTTTTCCTTTTCCAAAGAATCTATAGCAATTTTTCTATGAAAAGATAAACTTGAGTTTTATTGACAACCTTTAAGAATAAACTCCAGCAGATAAAAGCTAGGCAAAAAGCTTGTCTAATATTAGAAATAAAATCAACTTATTTCTCAAAGCAGTTATGGCTTCTCTGTTATTTGGCATTACACAGACAACTCCAATAATAGGTTTTTATGGTTTCATGGTTGCACCATTACTGATTTATTTAGTAAGATGCCCCACAGGATTTCAATATGTTTCACAGGATTTTTTAGAGATTTTTCGTTTTGATGGAACTCGACTATTAGGCGGCATCATTTTCTATATTGGATTATCAATATTTTGTTTAGCAATTATTGAATGGGTTAGGTATCGTCGTAAAAAGCTATTAGTGTTTAACAGAGGATTGTACTCGAAAATCAGGCATCCCCAGTTTTTAGGAATAATCATCATGACACTAGGTTTGACAATTAAGGAACTAACTATTTCCGAAGGCTGGGGGTTAATGGGGATTCCATTTGCAGGAGCCTCAATTCCTGTTGGAGTACCTGAGCTTTTGGGATTATGGTTTTTACAAGTCTTAGGTTACATTACCTTTGCAGTTGTTGAAGAGCACTATTTGTCCAAGAAATTTGTTGAATATAAGGAATATAAGAATAAAGTGCCTTTATTGTTGCCGATAAAGAACCCAAAAATAATTCCAGAAATACCATTCACTATAATTTTGATTGTTGGACTGTGCTTTCTCCTCTTTCTATTGCCCTATGACCTCATCAGAGTCTTTAGCAACAGGTATATTCCCCATTTATAATTTCTTGAAATTGAACAAAACGAATTGTATTGTTGTCTGATTAAGAATTAGCATAAAGAAGCAAATAGTTATTCATCGTAAAACTTTAAATGCCTCAGAACTTAGAGAAAAGGTACAAACCAACATCAAAGCATGTTGTCATAGATGTGCCGGGGTCTCCTAGCCAGGCAGGGAGCAAGCCTGGAGATGCCCAAAATAAGAGGGCACCAATTAGCTTGTGGCCTTTCGGGGCCACGGGGGTTCAAATCCCCCTCCCGGCGCCAATTTTAGAGCAGTATTTTATGGTTA
>CAZXGX010000140.1:0-3854 GCA_964640475.1 uncultured Candidatus Bathyarchaeia archaeon | reverse complement strand
GATCGCTAATCCGCCATACGAAATGTACACTATCGGCATGGGCATAGCAATCATCGTTGCAATCGCAGTAGTTGCATTATTGCTACTCAGGAAACGACCATAAAAAAGGAATAATATTCTTCCTTTCTTTTTATTTTTTTTAAAGTCAACTTGAAAGCTTTTTAATATGTGAATTGTGGCCAAAGCTCCATTATATACAGCGGTTCTTAATTCATTGTTTGATTAGAATAAAAAATAGCGAAAATCAACAGATACTCACGCATAAAGTAGCCCGTTTTATGCGCTGATTTTTGGTGGAGGACGAATGCGTCTACCAATTTTAATTCTTAATGCAATACGGTAAAGTTTTCTTAGAGATTTCACAAGCTCCTCAAGACTGGCAGTTGAAGAATAAATCAAAGGAATCTGTTCATACTCTGCAAGTTTGGTTGCTTCCTCATCGGGCTTGACGTGGTGGAAAACTACGACGCGTGGTTTAAGGCTGCTAACACGAACAATCATCATTGGCAAACAACCGGTCTCAACGTTTGTAAAAATTAACGCTCGTTCCGTTGAAGCTCCAAATAACTGTGTATATTCCGAGCCTGAAAGTGCTTCTACAGCTTTTTTGCTGTCAATCACGGTGTAGCCTGTCACTTCTTTAGTTGATTTTTCTTTGCAGGCAACTATTTCACCGTTAATTGCACGACAAAGGTATTCTACTCTCACAGGGATAGGGAATTCTCGAAGGTCGATTATTGCCATTGAAGGAGAACTTGTAAGTTTTGAGAATTCACGTATGAAACGGCTACCTTTTTGTTCATCAATTTGCAGCAAGGCCAAAACGAAGCGTCGAATAAATTTGGCACCTGGACTTTCTCTTCTGCCACTTTCATAATCGCTAATTACTGATGAAGAAAGCTTCATAGCTTCCGAGAGGCTCAATTGTGAAATCGCGAAAAGTTCGCGCCATTTTTTCATTGTTGCCCCTGGTCTACTTGAAAGAATAATTTCTCCAGCAATTCTTCTTGCTAAAACCTCTCTTATACTAGGTGATACAGACATGAGGCAACTCTCTAGGCTTGATTTGTTTCTTCAGGTTGTATAAAGGTATAACGGTTTAGGCTATTTGGGAATTTAAGTATTTTAAATACACAACTGCTGATTTTTTTTATCAAACTAAATTATTAGTCTTTAAGCACTTAATTTATTTGTACTTTGACTTATCAGCCTATTGAATTGCGTTTATAAGGAAGTTTTGCGTATAATGCCAGTAACGTTCGCGTCATAAGAAAAATGATTGAACGTTAACTACTACAATGAACATAAAAAGGAGTTGAATAAAAATGGCAGAAAAACAACAAGACGTTATATTCGTTGGAAATAAACCACCAATGAGCTATGTTCTAGCAATCATAACCGCGTTCTCAACAGGTACAACAAAAGAAATTACCCTAAAAGCACGAGGACAAGCAATAACAACCGCTGTTGACGTTGCAGAAATTACAAGAAGCAGATTTATCAAAGACCTTAAAGTCACTAAAATTGCAATCGGAACCGCAGAGATGCCACCACGTGAAGGCGAGAACAAGTCCAGAATGGTTTCCACGATAGAAATTACTCTAACAAAAGCGTAAACCATGAAAGGACAAATATAGAGTTATTGCTCTCCAACCCTTTTTACAACTTTTATTTTATAATAAAAATTAGTAATTTTAATTATAATTGTCATAGCACTAAAGATTGTTAGGCTTTAAAATTATGCTTCATGTAACAATATTGAATAATATAGAAAATTGAAGAATTTAGTGGTGAAGCTTGGCTTCAACCTTAGTTACTATTTTGTTGAAAACCTTTGAAGCTTCAGACTCAGGATGAGCAATCACAAAGGGTAATCCTTTATCCGCGTCAGCACCAACTTTAGGATCAATCGGAATACTGCCTAGAAAAGACACGTTTGCTTCTTGAGCCATTTTTATTCCACCGCCAGATTGGAAAATCTCTGTCTTTTTACCACAGTGCGGACAAATGAAACCACTCATGTTCTCAACAACACCAATAATGGGCATATTCAATCGCTCCGCAAAGGTGATAGCTTTCTTTACTATACTGCTGGAAAGACCAGAAGGCATTGTAACTATAATTACGCCATCCATTTCAGGCAACAATTGCGCAATACTTAACGGTTCATCCCCTGTTCCAGGCGGCAAGTCTATTAAGAGAAAATCTAGTTCACCCCATATAACGTCTACAAGGAACTGTTTGATAGCCCGCATCTTTAAAGGACCACGCCAAATTGTCGGTGCCTGCTCAGCCATGAAGAAGTCAATAGACATAACCTTTATTCCTAAAGGTCCATCTACTGGAAAAACACCTGTAAGACTAGTTTTAACTTGTCGACCTTCTAAACCAAGAAGCCGTGGAATACTTGGACCATGAATGTCCGCGTCTAAAATAGCAACTTTATAACCTTGCTTAGATAATGCAGCACCCAAATTTGCTGTCACTGTACTTTTGCCAACACCGCCTTTGCCACTTATTATTGCGATTTTATGTTTTATTTGACTCATTCTTTCTTTTAGTCGCTGTTGCTCTTCAGCTTGTTCCTTTTGGTATTCTGCAATTTGGGCTCTATTTTGCTCTAAACGACTCATAAAAAACCCCGTTTCACATAGTTATTGATTAGGTTTGATTCTTTAAGTAAGCTAAAATAGTTTATGGTGAATTAATAAATAATCACAAAGGTAGATTTTAGGGGTTCAATTATGGTTAGTCTTAAAGAAATTAAGGATGCACATAAAGCAATCGCATCTTACTCAAAAATAACCCAACTTGTTCTATCTAAGAATCTAAGCGTTTTAACAGGGGCTAACGTTTACTTAAAATTAGAGAATACACAGGTAACGAATTCTTTTAAGGTTCGCGGTGTCATCAACCGACTACTTCACCTTTCAGATGAAGAAAAACAACGTGGAGTAGTAACAGCCTCAGCTGGTAATCACGGGCAAGCCGTTGCTTTTGGAGCTCAGAAGCTTGGTTTTTCGTCGAAAATCGTTGTTCCAACTACTACACCAAAGGTTAAGGTTGAAGGCATTAAACAGTACGGTGCAGATTTACTATTGTTTGGAGACAGCTATTCTGATTCAGAGCGAAAAGCCAAAGAGATAGCACAAACCGAAGGACGATTATATATTTCACCCTATAATGACTCGTATATTGTAGCAGGTCATGGCACAGTTGGATTAGAGATTATTGAGCAGCTACCAAATGTTGATGTAGTGTTAGTGCCTGTTGGAGGGGGAGGATTAATTTCTGGCATTAGCATTGCTGTTAAAGGATTAAACCCTGATGTGCAAGTTATCGGTGTCCAATCTGAAGCAACACCAGTAATGTATGAATCGCTAAAAGCGGGCAAAATTGTCCCAGCACATAGGCATAACCCAAGAACAGTTGCTGAAGGTCTTGCTGGAGGTATAGAGAAAGGTTCAATCACCTTCACGATTACTCAACAATATGTTGATGAAGTTATTGTGGTGAGGGAAGAAACTCTTAGGCAGGCAGTCGCTTTACTATGCAACAAGGAAAAACAGAAAATTGAAGGTTCAGGTGCCGCAGGTGTGGCAATGCTTTTGGAAAATAAGGCCACTTTCGCTGGATTAACTGTTGCCATAGTAATTTCAGGCGGAAATATAGACGATGCGCGACTCGAAACGATTCTATCCTCAGAATAGTTCAGTTGAGCTTATAGCCGATTTTCCTTAAGAAGGCTTTACGTTCAGTAATGTCCTGATCCGTTTCGACTGATTTACTTTTAGAGCCATCAACGACGCCAATTATTCCTCTTCCTTGACTTGTTTCTGCGATTATAACTTCTA
>CAZXGX010000139.1:0-3863 GCA_964640475.1 uncultured Candidatus Bathyarchaeia archaeon | reverse complement strand
GATCGCTAATCCGCCATACGAAATGTACACTATCGGCATGGGCATAGCAATCATCATCGTCATAGCCATAGTCGCATTATTGCTACTCAGGAAACGACCATAAATGAAAAAATAAAACCACAATCCTTTCCCTTTTTTTGGATTAAAATTTAAGAGGGGCTGAAAGGGCTCAATTGTTTCTTACAAGCAATTGCATTTTTTTCTCTCCTTTAGATTCTGTATATGCCCCAGCAATCCCTTCTTAAATAATTGAAAACCGATTATACAAAAAAGTTGTTTTTTGAAGGAGTTAAAATTGTTAAAAATTTTGGAATTAATTAGGGGTTTATTTGAGTGTAAATCTGAAAAATGATTTAATAGGGTTTTCTACATGAAGACAATTTGATTAGGAAAGTGATAAGAGTTGAAATCTAAAATAAACAGACAAATTAATGCATACAAGTTTGATGTAGTAGCAACTAATAAAAATGGTGGCTTTCTATGTCCTAAATGTAGTGCGGTAATTTCTCCTGATGATCACTCAGAAAACACTTACTTTATCGTAGATGTCATTGTAGGAAGTTCTGGTTTAGAAGAGTTAGTTCTTTGTTGCAAAAATTGTGCTTCATTAATTAGTTTAACTGGTTTCTCCAAAATTCGAAAGATAGATCCTCAACTTTAAAAATAAAAAAACTGCAATGATAAAAAAAAAGTAAATACTTCAAGTATTTAGCGCTTGCATTTGCAATCATATTAGCTAGCCCAATCGATGATTTGGTGTTTGCATCATTATTTGGTACTGCATTGTTCGGTTTCGGGAGTTCTGAATTCTATCTATGTCTTATTGTGATGACGCTATTTTCAGTTATATTATTGACGATTAGGCGCAAACAATCAAAGCGATTTAACCTAAAGTAAACATCAAAATGATTTGATGCCCACAATAGAACTCTATTCTAGAAGTTTCTTTCATTTACTATTTATGTACTTTCGCAACAGAATGTGCATTAGGAGAACAGAGAAGGATGGAAAAAGAAGCGTGTGCAAGCGGTAGCCAAGTGTTGTGTAATCATTTGAAGTATAAGCATTACACTCGGAGACGATTTGACATTCTTAATGGATTCATAATGACTGAAACTAGATGCCTCAATTGCCATAAAGTTCTAGTCCTCAATGTTGAAAAACTTGGTTTGTGCGAAACTTGCAAAGCAGAGTAAGTCAGCTTCCAGTCTATAGCAGACTCTTCGTTTTACCAGCAATATTGTTAATGCTAAACTTGCTTGACCTGTTAACTACAAATTATGGTTTAGCACGTGGACTAACAGAAGCTAATCCATTATTCACTGAGGCTGCAATTCCTGGAAAGCTAATTGCTTGTGGAATATTTTTTGCCATATCTTATCTTCAATATCGTTGGCATGCTAGAACAAAAAAATTTCTTGACATTGTTTTGGTTATATTGATTTCACTCTACATATATGTGGTAATAAATAATTTAGTGGCAATTATTCTGATCGGATGAAACTAAAAGAATAAAAAACATGTAAGACTTGCTTTTTTAGATTATATGTTTTAAGTTAATAAATTTGATCTGAAAAAAATATTTAAGTAAAGTACTCTTAAGAACTTACGAGGAGTAAAAATGGTTAGAATTATAGTTGATTCTAAATGTTCTGGATGTGAAACTTGTGTTAACACTTGTCCTGTCAATGTTTACGAAATGAAAAATGGTAAATCTGTGCCAGTGAGAGTTGAGGATTGCATTGTCTGTAGAACTTGTGAATCGCAATGTCCCGAAGGAGCAATCATGGTTATTGAAGAAGAGAAAGAACCAGTAAAAGTGGAAAAGCCAAAAGTAGAAGATACAAAGAAAAAAGGTAAAGTTACAAAAAGCAAAAAGACTTCTAAACTTGCTAAATCTCGAAAGAAATAATTATAGCATTGTTATTTCTGTGGTTATAATTATTTTAACTCATGTTTTTGTGTTTATCTTTTTTTAAAGGTTAATTTTTTAGTAAAAGGCTAATAATGTGTCGTTAACTCTTTTCAACTTTCCGTCAAACACATTTTTCTAATTCAGCTAAAAAAAGAAAAAGGGGTTATTTGAAATCAAGAAAAAACGTCTTAACTTGTTGCAAAAGTTGAGTCTGGTATTGTTGGGTTGACATCGATGTTGAAAAGTACAATGCTTTCTTCAACGCTGTTTGTGTATGAATAATCGCCGCTTGTCCAATCTTCAAGTTTGTCAACGTATTCTGTCCATTGAGCTCCCCATCCTGCCCAGTCAGCGGTGAAATCACTTGTGCTCCAAGTGGCGCCGCTGTCAAAACTTGCCCAAGATTTCTGTTGATCCTCATCTAGTATATAGGAGTAGGTTGAAACGTCAACACGGATTACCAAGCTTGATTGTATGTCTTTACCATACCATTTGTATTCTGTTGTTTGTCCTTGGCTTGTAACGTTAGCGCTAAACTGCATGGTGTTTGCTTCTGCAACGCTTTGTGTTGGAGTTGGTGTAGGCTCAACTCCATTGTTTCCACCGTTATTCAGCAACATTACGACTGCAATGCCGACAACAATGATGACAATTACAGCAACAACAATCATGTATGTAGTGTTCTTGTTCAATTGAATCACCAATTTAGAATACATTATATTTTAATTCAAAATGAATATAACTTTTTCCAAAATTCAAGTATTTTTTTAAAAAATAAAAAATGGGAAAAGGGTATAACCAAATGGAGTTTAGTAATGCGCACAAATTGATGAAAATAGCCATCTGCTTAATCTTATCATAAGTTTACTCTTAATTTTTGCAAACCATTGCATTATGGGTTGGTTAAATGGAAACAATATTGGCAATACAAACATGATGTATAGTCTTTGAGGCAAATTTATAATAACACACATTTGCGTTTGAACTAAAAGAGCTATCGCCAGTTTGTGTATATATAAAATTTGAAACTGGAATTGTGACAGTGCGGGAACCGGGATTTGAACCCGAGTCCTAGACTTGGCAAGCCTATGTACTAACCAAGCTGTACTATTCCCGCATGTAGCTTTCGTAACGCAACAATCTAAATCCTTCCTAATAAACTATATTTTTAGTCTTTGAAACTTTTCTATTTTTTCTACTATAGTTGACCTTAAATCCATGGGTATTTCTAATGAGGAACTGGGTTGAAACGACATAACCAAAAATACCAGTCAATTGGTGGATAGACCTCTAAAATCATGTATGAGCTGTCATAGTCTAGTTTGGTCCAACTTTTCACTACTCCAAAAATGTTAAATCAGTTATCACAATACATTAGATTGTCGAAAAAACATGACTACTTCAATAACAGAAGAACAAGTAGCAATGGAAATTCTGCAGTTACTATATAAACGCCAAATAGACAACCCAAATTTTCCCTCAGTAGACAGAGCCATAATACAAGCTGTCCTAAAATTATCAAAAGAACAAATGGACACAAACATCTTAGTTTTGCAGGAAAAAAACCTGATTACGCTTACTATAGGTGCAGATTCAAAATGGATATTTGCAAAAATTACTAATGAAGGAATAAACGCTATTGAAAATAGAACTTTAATTGAAAAAGAGTGTATCTCAAGTGATTCAGACCAATTAATAGATGTATTTAAGCAAGCGCGAGATGAAATTAGGCAAACAAGCCTTAATAATTCTGAAAAAGAAAAAATTGAAAAACAATTATTTTCTCTTAAAAAAGAAATAGACAAAGGGTCCAAAACAGATATACAAAAAATTCAGAAGATATGTAATGAATTAAACAAACGAGGATACAAGATAAGCCCTTCTATCTCTAGAGTCGTTTTGGAAACAATAAAAAAAGCACTTAACCTATAATACGAATATCGCCAGA
>CAZXGX010000138.1:0-3884 GCA_964640475.1 uncultured Candidatus Bathyarchaeia archaeon | reverse complement strand
AGAATGTTTTTTATTTGACTTACGTAATAGCTTCCTTTCAAGGTGTAATAGTTATGGGTAAAGGTTCAGGTTACGGAAAAGTAATCCTATTCGGCGAACACTTCGTCGTCCACGGAATCCCCGGCATTGTATCCGCCATCGATTCATCAACAGATGCAACAGTAACAAAAGCAAAAAGCGGCTTAAACATTAAAGATGAACGCAAAACCGCTAAAGGCTACGGCGAAGAAAAACGGCTCCAACAAATAGAATCAATCGAGCGCATGCTAAAAGCCATGGATTTAGACACCAAAATGCCCCTTGACATCTGGATCGGCGGAACCCTTCCAGGTTTCAGCGGTCTTGGTGCTTCAGCAGCAAGCAGCGTCGCGATTGCACGAGCCATCAATGAAGAACTTGGGCTTAATCTTTCTAACGAAAAAATTAATGCAGTCGCTTATGAAGGCGAAAAAGCTTATGCAGGCAACCCTAGCGGCATCGACAACACTGCAGCTACTTATGGCGGGTTTATGTGGTTTAAGAAGAATCCAGCAGGTGGACAAGACCTTGTCGAGCGACTTAAAGTTCGCAAGCCAGTTGAAATTGTGATTGGAAGCACAGGTAAAGTTGCCAATACTAAAGCCATGGTTGAAGGCGTAGCAGAACGCAAAAAGAAAGAACCTAAAAAGTATGATCCGCTTTTCAAGCAAGCCGAAAACCTTGCAGTTGCGGGACGCAAAGCCTTGGAAGCAGGAGACCTCAAAAAAGTCGGCGACTTAATGAATGAAAACCACCGTATTCTACAGGAAATCGGCGTCTCAAGCAAAGAACTCGACCAACTAGTCGACATCGCACGCAAACAGGGCGCTTTTGGCGCTAAACTCACTGGCGGCGGAGGCGGTGGTTGCATGGTTGCATTGACAGGTGGCAAAGAAGTCTCAGGTAAAATAGTCGGCGCCTTTAAGGGTGCAGGCTTTGAATATTTAATGACAAGAATAGGCGTTGTAACCTACTAAACAAACATATCAGGATTTTTTTAAAAAAATCCATCAATTCTCTTTTAAAATATTCTCGCTAATTTTATCAAGCGTTTATTCCAAAAGCTATAAACGTCAACTTGGAATACACTGAATTCAAGGCGAACTAATTTGGGCTTAAGAAGCTTCATTGAACAACTCCAAAGTAAAGGTGAATTAACAAAAATTACAAAGCCCGTCTCAACTGAATACGAAATGGCGGGAATAATCAATGCACTCGGCGAGAAACCAGTTTTTTTTGAAAATGTTAAGGAATCAAGCATTCCTGTAGTTGCAGGCTTGGTTTCATCTAAAGAATTAATTTGCCGATCACTGGGCATAACAAAAGAGCAGCTTTTACCCAAGTTACTCAGCGCAATTGAGCATCCTGTAGCGCCACAGGTAGTGACTAAGGGCGCATGCCAAGAAATTGTAGAAACAAACGTTGACCTAACCAAGCTTCCAATTATGCGTTACACCGAAAAGGACGGTGGAAAATACATTGCCTCCGCAGTATCCATAATTAAGGATCCACAATTAGGCAGAAACATGTGCTTCCACCGCCTAATGCTGAAAGACAAAAACCACTTTGTACCAAGAATAGTCGAGCATAGAGGCACTGACACGGCACTAAGTAAAGCAGGCGGAGAACTTGACATTGCGATTTGCATTGGCAACTCTACCCCAGTGTTGCTTTCTGCAGCCACATCTCTGCCCATGGGCGTTGACGAATTAAGCATGGCAAATACATTGGAAAAGACGGATCTTGTCAAATGCAAAACTGTCGATTTAGAAGTTCCTTCTGACGCTGAATTTGTACTTGAAGGCAGAATAACCAAAGAAAAAGTAACTGAAGGACCGTTCCTTGACTTAACAGGCATCGTTGATCGTCAACGTCAACAACCCGTACTAGAAATCAAATGTATAACTCACAGACAAAAACCAATCTACCAAACAATATTGGCAGGTAAGAATGAGCACAAGTTTCTCATGGGCATGCCAAAAGAACCCACCATTTTCAAAGAGGTAAGCAAAGTCTGCCAATGCAAAGACGTTTACATTACACCTGGCGGATGCAGTTGGCTCCACGCGGTTGTTCAGATTAAAAAGCAGAATGCTGATGATGGTAGAAAAGCAATCTTAGCCACGTTTGAAGGCCACAAATCCCTTAAACACTGTGTTGTGGTTGATGAGGACATAAACATTTACGACCCACATGATGTGGAATGGGCAATTGCAACACGCTTCCAAGCAGACAAAAACGAAATCATATGTTCCAACCAGCCAGGTTCATCCCTTGATCCCTCTGGCGATTTAAGTGAGGGCAAAAAAGCTACAACCGCCAAAGCGGGCTTTGATGCAACCGCGCCCTTAACAACCACGGGAAAAGGCTTCAAGAAAGAGGATTACATTAAAGTTGACTTAAACAAGTACCTGTGATAATTATGGAGTTAACTAAGCAAGAACAAAATATGCTTGACGGCAAGGAAGGCTATGCTGTACGTAAAAGCATGGAAATCCTTGTTGCATTGGGCGAAATTTTCGGTGCAAAAAACCTTATCGACGTTGGTAGCGTCCAAGTGGCTGGCGTATCTTACCACAATCTTGGAGATGCTGGCCTTGAATTCCTCAACTCCCTTGCAGCAGATGGCAAAGTTAAAGTTTTAACCACCCTAAATCCCGCAGGAATGGATTTAGAAAACTGGCAACAACTAGGCATAAGCCCCGAATTTGCCGAGAAACAAAACCTCGTAATTGACGCATTCAAACGCATGGGCATCCTAATCAGCTGCACCTGCACACCTTACTTGATTGGCAATTTACCACTTTATGGTGAACACATCGCATGGTCAGAAAGCAGCGCAGTAACCTTTGCCAACTCCGTTTTAGGCGCAAAAACCAACCGTGAAGGTGGACCATCAGCGTTAGCAGCAGCGTTTGTAGGTAAAACTCCCTGCTATGGCTTGCATTTGGATGAGAACAGAGTTCCAGATGTGCATATACAAGTTAATGCTGAAATGACTAAGCTTTCCGATTGGGGTGCATTAGGCTACGCGATTGGTAAAAAGGCCGAAAACAAAATCCCCTACATAACAGGTATTAAAGCCGTAGAACTAGACGAGCTCAAATCGTTCTGTGCATCTGTGGTTACGTATGGTGCAAAACCGCTATTCTACATGAAAGGCGTAACACCCGGAGCGGAAGTGCAAAAGGAACCAAAAGAGAAAGTTATGATAGAGCAAGCTGACATCAAAAACGCCTACGACAACATAAACGACCAAGTCAGTGACATAGACTTCGTCTGTGTTGGCTGCCCACACTGTTCAATTAAGGAGATCCAAGAAATCGCTGATCTGATAAAAGGTAAAAAGGTTAAAGAGGGCACCGAGCTTTGGGTAGCAACCTCACGAACAGCCAAACAGCTAGCAGACAAACGAGGCTACACAGCCACCATCGAAACAGCAGGCGGCAAATTTGCATGCGACACGTGCATGGCAGTTGCACCATTGAAAGGCAGATTTAAAGCATTGGCGACCACATCGGCGAAAGGCTGTTTCTACTCTAGACAGAGCCTTATGAAAACTAAAATGGGAAGTATGGAAGAATGCGTTAACGCAGCGGTGACTGGAAAATGGAACAACTAAAAGGAAGAATAATCTATAAAGGCAAAGCGCAAGGCGAAGCGTTAGTAACGTCTATGCCGATTTCATTCTACGGCGGAGTTGACCCCAACACAGGAGTTGTCATGGAAAAAGGACATGAACTGCTAGGCATAAGCGTTAAAGACAAAATTTTGGTTTTCCCTCAGGGCAAAGGCAGCACAGTCGGAAGCTACACACTCTACCGCCTCAAAAAGAACGGCGTCGCCCCAGCAGCCATGATAAACAA
>CAZXGX010000137.1:0-3889 GCA_964640475.1 uncultured Candidatus Bathyarchaeia archaeon | reverse complement strand
GTAAAGGAGTGAAATTCATTATCACAATTCCAAACAAAAACAAAACTAATCAAGCCAATTACATATACAACTAAATCAGCAAATCAGCTTTTTTCAATCCGTTTAAAGATTCTACTACTTGCTTTATTTTTATTCCGTCGAACATTTTTTAAATGTTGGCAACCGGAGTATGTGAATGCTTACTATAACTGCGACAGTTATCATAACCAATTGCATGGGTAGAAGCATCTGAAGTGGTAGGATTCGGTTCATAAAGAAGCCGATTGAGACTCCGATTGTGACCCACAATACGGTGAGGGCTGTAACCTTTGTTCTCAAGGGGAGTCCTTTGCCTTCCTTATAGTTTCTTATATATTGTCCGAACCATTTGTTGTTGAGAAGCCAGTTGTACATTCTTGTTGAGCTTTTGCAGAAACAAGTTGCTGCAGCTAGCAGGAAAGGTGTGGTTGGTAAAATGGGTAAAACCATTCCGACCGTGCCTAAAACCACACAGACCAAACCCGTTACCAGCCATAGTGCTCTTGTGACTCTCTGTCTTTTGTTTACAGTTCGTTTTGTTTTGCAGGTTTTACTTGTTTCCATATTTGAGTCCACTGTTTTATTTTCACGATTTCAGTCTTTAAAAAGGGGTGTTTATTCTTTTCAATTTTTGCTTTCCCAGAAGAGGTTAGAGAACTCTGCGTAAAATGTCTTGTTGTGTGCGTTTTAATTTTTTCTTTTTCGTACAATTGTTACATAACAGTTATATATATAACAATGTTATATATATTAATGATTATTATGTTTCAACCTGAGCCCCCACACAATATTTGCCGATATCCCGGACAGGGACTAGCCCAACTGCTTATTCTACGAATCCTGCATGAAAAGCCATCACACGGCTACCAGATAATGGATGAACTGCAAAAAATTACAGTTGACAAATACAATCCAGAACCCGGCGCCGTATACACTATGCTACGAAGGATGGAGGAACGCGAGCTGGTAACCTCAGAGTGGGAAAAGAAGGAAACTGGCGCTGACCGCAGGGTATACACGCTAACTGAAACCGGAATCAACTTCCTTAAGGCGGGGCTAGAAATGGTTAAATCACGAAGAGAATTGATGGAAAAACTGATCCAATTCTATGATGATACTTTTCTATACAAGGAAACTGGAGGTGAAACACAACTATGACAGAAATATTTGACCTGAGCAAGCTCGTTGAGTTCGCTCAAAAGCATGGAATTCTGAATCTCGCGGAAGATCTTGCAATAGTGAAAAAAGATTTGCTAAATACCCGTAACTTCGGTATTAGTCTAGTCTGTCTTGGAACAGACCAAGAAATCCCTGTGCACCCAGAGCCCTATGGAGCATGCTTCTATGTGATAAGTGGAAAAGGTATGTTCACGGTGGGAAAAGAGAAGTTTGAGCTAAGCAGTGGAAAGATGGTTTTTGTTGCTGCAGATGAAATGCGTGGGATTAAAAGTCTTGAACAACTAGTTCTTCTGGCAATCCATGATCCGCATGTTTAACCATAGATGTGAAAGAGTTTAATCGGTAAAGATTCATTCTTCTTTTTTTAGGTTTTTATTTTCTCTGCCAATTCATCACCGATACTTCTTACTTTATCAAGGTCACTTTCGGTTGGGGGACCATTTATTTCTATAGAGCCGACTAATTCTAATCCTGTTGGACCCAGAACTTCAACTGCGTGAGCCAAGGCTCCTTTGCTCCATCCATAGCTTGTTAGGACCACTCCAAGTTTTAGCGAAGGTTTTAACACCTTGACCAGATGCGTTGCATAAGCTGCCAGTGGATGCATCTTTACTAGAACCGTTGGAGTACCAAGAACTATAGCACGTGCATCAACAAGATCTTTCGCGACGTCACCTAAATCGGCATTTGTTAAATTATGCAAACTTACTTGAATGCCTTTTTGGAGTAAAACTTCTACAATCTGATTAACCATCTTTTCTGTGGATTTCCACATAGAAACATAAACCACAATTACTTTTTCCTTGGTTTCGCCTCTAGTCCATTTTGTATAGTTTTCCAGTATTCTTTTTGTATTCTTATGGATCGGTCCGTGACTAGGTGCTATCATGTCTACTTCGATATTTTGGATTTTCTCCATCGCCCTTAAGCCGAGACTTCTGAACGGCATCATTATCTCGCCAAAGTACCTTTGGGCAAAACTATTTAGCTCATCAATTTCGTCATCGTATAAGCCATAGGCGGTGTGCATTCCAAAAAAGTCGCATGTAAACAGAATTTTGTCTTGTATTAGGTAGGTGAACATTGTTTCAGGCCAGTGAAGCATTGTTGCCTCAATAAATTTCAAAGTCTTGTCTCCCAGTTCTAAAACGTCATTATCTTTTACTACCATTATTCGTTCTTCTGGAACTTTGAAATAGGTTTTTGCTGCTTGGGCGCCTATTTTTGTACAGACCAATTTTGCTTTATCATTCAAGTTTAAAAGGTAGGGTATAGCTCCTGCATGGTCCGGTTCCGCGTGATTCATTATTATATAATCAATTTGACTTACCGAGGTTAAGCTGTTGATTTTGCTTTCTAGTTCTAGTTCAAATCCAGGATTGACAGTATCTATTAAGGCGATTTTTTGAGTTCCTTTTATTAGATATGAATTGTAAGTTGTCCCTTGAGGCAAAGGAATTAATGCGTCAAATAGGCGTCTGTTCCAATCTCTGGTGCCTACATAAAAGACGCCTGGCTTCATTAAAGAAGTATTAACCGCTTTCATACACTCACTTCTTATATAAATTATTACATTGTGAACCTTGTTAAGGGTTTCTTAGCTTTTTTCTTTTGTTGATTAATCATCGGGAAAACCTAAATTATGCTAAAGGGTTAGTAGAGTATTGAGGTTAATACTGTGAAGATTACAAAAGTTAAGAATACTGTTTCTTTCCAGAATGCACATGCAGTTGAAGCTAAAAAAATTTATGATACCGAAAATGCTGAAGTAATTCATATGGCTTTAACAGAGGGGCAATCATTAAAGAAGCACACAACGCCAGTTGATGTTTTCTTCTACATTTTAGAGGGCAAAGGTGAGGTTGAAATTGGTGATGAAAAACAAACGGTTGAAAAAGATGTGCTAATAGACAGTCCAAAAGGTATCCCGCATCTACTGCGTAACACTGGAGAGGGGATTTTCTGTTTTCTAGTGGTTAAGGTTCCTAAGCCAAAGGAAAAATCGAAAGTGCAGTAAAAGGTTGATTTTATGTCTTGGTTAAAAAGTATGAGGGAAAAAGAACCGCCGGAACCCGTTAATCCAATTGGCACTATTGTGCTAGGTACTCTTTATCCAGATATTATGGATACAGCTAAGGAAATGGTTAGAAAATCACTTAAAACTGCTCAATTCAAAACCATAGAGGCTGGAAAAGGTGTTTCT
Source organism: uncultured Candidatus Bathyarchaeia archaeon (assembly GCA_964640475.1). Taxonomy (GTDB): domain Archaea; phylum Thermoproteota; class Bathyarchaeia; order Bathyarchaeales; family Bathycorpusculaceae; genus Bathycorpusculum. The sequence continues at coordinate 489 of CAZXGX010000137.1, read as the reverse complement.
CCAGCAACTTTTGCCGCGAAAGCAAAAGAGTCAAATGCAGAAATTATAGTGGTAACCGTAGTGCTTACTGCCGCTAAAGAAAATCTCGCTAAGCTTGTCACTGCAATAGATGATGAAGGTCTAAAAGAAAAAGTATCACTCATGATAGGCGGTGCAGCTGTCACAAAGGAAGATGCTGACAAAATCGGTGCAATGTTTGGCAAGACAAGAGAAGAAGCAGTCGTTCTTGCAAAGAAGGCTATTGAACAAAAGAAGAATACATCCTGATCCGGGTTAAAAGCTTCTTTTTTTATATCTCAGGTTTCGAAAAGTATCCTCTTTAGTTTTTTTGAGTTAAAAATAGCCGGGGCTGGGAATTGAACCCGTAAAGAGCAGTTTTGTAGGTTACTGCCTGAACCATTTTGAGCAGGTGCCTCAATTTCTTCGCTTGTAATTTGTTCTAAATAAAAACAGAAAATTTTATATATCGTTCTGTGAGAGAACAATAAT
>CAZXGX010000136.1:0-3901 GCA_964640475.1 uncultured Candidatus Bathyarchaeia archaeon | reverse complement strand
ACTTCCAAGGCGTAACCAAACAGATTCATCTTCACTCAGCTTCTGGAGTACACGATTTACTATGCGTTAAAAACATAGATGTATTGTCATTTGAGTATGCAGCTTCGGCAAAAAACATTGATGCTGTTCCAAAACGAATGCTAAAGGAAGCAGACAAACAAATCAGAGTTGGGATTTCAAGAACAGATATCGATTCAATCTGGGCTGAATTAGCTGAACAAGGTATCAACAAACCATCAAATGATCAGTTGGTAGAATCAGAGGATACGATAAGAAAGAGGTTTAGGGTTGCTAAAGAAAAATATGGCGAAACAATGACATTTACAGGTCCTGATTGTGGTTTACACGGTTGGCCTACTCAAGATGCCGCCCAAACACTGCTGAAACGTACTGTTGAAGCAGTAAAAACCGCCTAATAACTCATCGATTTGACAACCGTAAATAATTAGGGTGAATTGCGCTGTATTTTTCGAAGGGATTAGGCAGAGTTGGAAGAGTATATTTTAATAGAATTTTGTTCAATAAATACGCTTTATGGAACCTTTAGTTGACGACATCGGCAGTTTTCCCCTGCCAAATGGGGTAAAGCGGGAAACATTCGCGCAAGCTTATCTTCAAACAAGAGAGGCAATCATAAATGGCAAAAATCCTATCGAAGAAGAGTTTTTAAGGGAAAACTTTTGCAAGGTGGTTGTTGACTCTTTTAGACGAAAGATTGCCTGTGGTTTAGATGTGATTAATTTTCCCCAACAATTCAGTGGGTTAAGACAAGTTGGGGATGCTATTCATGAAGCGATGGAGAAAGGTTCCTTCGTTGTTGACCAAGAGAAAGCGGTCTTACCAGAAATTTATGTGATTAATCAGTTTGCTAAGGAGTTAAGTGAAGAATTCGGCAAAAAGGTATTGTTGCGTGTATCAATTTTTGGTCCCATAGAGCAATACCTAAACGAGGTTGGTGCAACAGCTTACCCTGACGTTTTGGAAGGCTTTGCCCAAACAATAAATCGTTATGCAAAAAACGCCAGCCTTAACAGCAAGTACATAGAAACAAAAGTAATATCCATCGATGAACCCAGCCTTGGTCACACTAATCTCTCGGCAACGCCTGAGTTGGTTCGTGAAATACTTGAAAAGGCCTATGATTTTCAAGGACCCATAAAACAGATTCATTTACACTTCACTACTGAGATACACAATCTGCTTAGTGTGCCAGGCTTGGATGTTTTATCGTTTGAATATGCTGCTTCCCCAAAAAACATTGACGCCGTTTCCAAGAGCATGCTGGAAAAAGCTGGCAAACAGATCCGTGTCGGCATATCCCGGACGGACATTGACTCAATATGGGCTGAATTGTACGAGAAGGGTTTTACAAAGCCGACAAATGAGCAGTTGGTTGAAACTGAAGAGGCCATTAGAAGTCGCTACAAGTTTGCCAAAGAAAAGTACGGGGAAATCATGACTTTTACTGGGCCTGACTGTGGCTTGGGTAGTTGGCCAAACCAGGAAGCTGCAGAGCTATTGTTAAAACGTACAGTTAAAGCAGTAAAAAGTTGAAAATTCTTTTCTTCTTCAAAACTTAAAGTATGCCATTTACTATTAAAACAATGGTTGACTTGGTTGAAATTATAATAAACGTTACAAAAAGAGGTCAAATTACTTTACCAGAATCACTTCGTTTAAGGTATGATATTGGAGATAAATTAGTTCTTGAAGAACAAGAAAGTGGTCTCTTGCTTAAGCCGCTTCCTTCACTATACGAAGAAATTGGTTCTCTCAAGGGTTCTTTAAGGGAAGAACAACTCGAGACCTTCTTTCAGAAGATAGAAAAATTTTTAGATAAAAAATAAGAAAGAATTGAAAAGAGGCACCCTTGTAGTGCTTAGTTCCATTCTTCTTTTACAAACAATCGCAGTAACGGTATTCTCAAGTGGGATCCTGCTGGGCTGATGCTGAACATTGGCATTGTAACGGATGGTGTGCGTCTAAGTGGTGGTGCTGGCAATGGTTGAGGCGGCTCAATTTCTAAAGTTCGATTTATTCTTCTTCGCCTCCGTTGGTTGTTGGAGTTATTGTTCCTTCAAGCAGTTTTTCGCGGCGAATAATGGTTAGTTTGGTTTCTTTGCCTACAACGTCTTCCGCAAGCAGCCGTGGTAAGTCATAGAAGTCTGTGACGGGGTTGTCGTTGAATTTGATTAGGACGTCGCCCATGGTTAAACCTGCTTTTCGGGCTGGCGAGTCTGGTTCTACGCTGAATATCATGACTCCTGTTTCTTGGTCAAGGCCAGCTTGTTCAGCGATTTCTGGTGGAATAGCCACTGTGTTGGCGATTATGCCAAGGTAGCCTTTTTGTGTGGTTTTTCCAGTCATTAATCGGTCGGCGATGGTTTTTACTTTGTTTATGGGTATGGCTATGCCTCTTTGCCAAACGTAAGCGGTGTTTATGCCGATTATTTTACCGTCAACGTCAATGAGTGGTCCTCCGCTGAAGCCTGGATTAAGCTGTGCGTCAGTTGCGATGACGTTTTCTAGTTGAGTTGCACGCCATCCACGGATTGTACTATGCGCGTTGGTAACAATGCCTGTTGTGGCGGTGGGCTGTGGCCTGTTAAATGGGTTAGCTAGGGCGAAAACGTATTGTCCTACGTTGAGTTTTTCTGAATCTCCCACTTCAATAGGGGTAAATTCTCCTTTCTCTGCTTTAAGCAATGCCACATCATTGTATGGGTCGGTTCCAACGATTTTTGCGTTGAAACTTTTTTCTCCTTGACCTACCTTAACACTTGAACATCCTGCAAGAACATGACTACAGGTTACGATGTAGCCATCGCTGGTTAAGACTACGCCTGTGCCTCTTGACATTTGGGCTCTAACGCTGACCACAGATTTTGAAACCTTACTGATCAGCATGCTTGTAGCTTCTGAAATTGACTTTAAAACTTCTAATGGATTGGTTAGTTGGCTCACTTTTGTTTTCCTCTTAGAAGATGAATAGTCAAAATGGTATTTGTTGACTAAGGAACACTAAAAGTCAGTCACAAAACCTGTTCAGAAGTTTTCTACTGATCTGTTTTTTTAAGTATGAATTAACAGTATTTTAGTCAGTGGTCTTTTAGTCTAGCTGATAGTTGCTTTTGAAGTTATAGCCCCCTTATTTAAAGCAGAAAACAATTTGCATCTAAAACAATCATAAAAAACCAGTTAACCCGCTATACAATCAGTTATAGCTGCAATAAAAATCTAGTTTTCAACGTTTATGCTTGAAGTAAACCAGAAAACCTATACTCGTAATGACCGCTAAGGCAATTAAAGCAATTGCTATTTCCGGGAAATCTGACGCAGTTATTGTTTCTTCTTTAAACGAGATCAAAGGTAGTTCAGGAGAAACGAAATCGATTGGTGTTAGAAGTGGATGGTTATCTTGGTTATTTTCAGTAATAACATAGGGCGAGGACTTGGAGTCGCTCCAATAGTTGCCTTCTATACCATTATCCCATACGTTAGGAGCTGCTGGACTATGAAAAGCCGCTATAATAGATATTTGAGCGTTATTGTTGTTGTTTTCGATGAAGTTATTATGGTAAAACAAGTTATTGCTCCCTTCTACGAAACGTATTGCAGAATTATTATTCTTTGTAATCATGTTTCCGACAATTGTGTTGTTACAGCCATATCTGATTAGAAATCCAAATCTGACATTTTCCGCTATTAAATTATCAGAGATGATGTTTTCTATTGCATACACTTCCCAGAGGCCAATTCCATCGTCACCGTTGCCTGTTATCGTATTCGCGTTGACCGTATTATTGTAAGAAGCATACAAGACAATGCCAGTTCCATTGTTTTTTGATACATCGTTATGCTTAATTGTAGAATTGGAAACTACACTTAAAAACAATCCACC
>CAZXGX010000135.1:0-4412 GCA_964640475.1 uncultured Candidatus Bathyarchaeia archaeon | reverse complement strand
TGCAAGCTGTGTATAAATCGAATTGGATATTGCTGGATGGTTTTTAATTATTTTATTATTCTAATTTTTTTTCTTGAAATGATAACAAGCTTATCTTGAAGGTCTTGGATATTTTTGAGACTTATTTTTTGTTGTGCAATATTTAGTGTTTGAATAATGTTAACGGATGTAGCAGGCTTTACTTTTATGATTATTATTGTCAATGTTCCTGGGAAGACACGGTAGATTCTTGCGAAACCTTGATCTAAAGTGATAATAGGGATGTTATTTTTTGAGGCATATTCAGCTATGACAGAATCTTTAGCACCTTTTAGGTTCGTTTGCGAGACGTTTATAATTTTAAAACCTTTCTTTATTAGCCAGTCTTTGACATCAACTGGTATGTTCTCATCAAGTAAAAACTGAGCCAAAAGGTTTTTCGCCAACGTTTAAAGCAATACTGTTTCTTCATTATCTACACATTTGGAAGCGTAAAGTAAAGCTGCTTTGACATCTTCTATTTTAAGCGTTGGATATTGCCTAAGCACTTCATCTTCGGTCGCACCATTCCCTAGAAGTTCGATAATGAGATAAACTGGAATGCGAGTTCCCTTAATAACAGGTTTTCCAGACAATACATCAGAATCTATTACTATACGATCCATAATTTTTTGCATAAATTCCACTTGACCTTTACTCGGGTTATTCTATGAGGCTATCATTATACTATGAAAAGGCTAAAAATGAACCTTTCCAATTTTTCAGGAATTTGGTAAAAATAGTACAATAGAAAAGCAACTACTCTGAAGCATTCATAACTAGTACCTAACAACTTTGTGGCGGTCTCTGCCTAATTGTCTTCTTCGTTTCTCCTCAGCTTCCGTTAACTTTGAGTTGCCAGTCTTAACATCATAGATTGTTGGTTTATCAATCTCATTTCCAAAAAAGTCCCTTTTTTGAACAACAAAATCTCCGCCTTTGCGAATTTTTATACAGTCATTTCCCTGCATAGCTTGATCAAATGCAAAGCGGTCTTTGGCAATTTTACCATCAGTTCTTCTGCCAGACTCAGGGAACCTTCTATTAATATTGCTGAATCCAAAGGTTTTCTTGGAGTTAGAGGCTTTTTTACTCAAATATCAGGACCTTTTGTCACTTATTGGTGTTGAGGCATTAAAAAGAGTTATCTTCTCCATCACAAAGTTTAGCCTTGCAAATGTAGCTTAAAAAAACCTACTTAAAAAGCATAAAACATGATGATTAGGGATTTTTGTACTTGTTTATTGTTTCTTTGCTCCATTTTCGCGCCATAATTAAGTCGCCTTCATTTGGACGTCCACGTCGTGTAAAACCAAATGTTTGACCTAAACAGATGAAATAATCCTTCAGCAGATTTTGGCCTAGCGCTTCTAAAGTGGTTTTCATTTGCTGATAGGTTAATTTGTCACTTGCTCCTCCGCCTGCCCAGGTCATAAAGAGCGCAAAACGTCTATTGTTGCCATTTAGGTTGACTGTTTTGAGGTAGTTTAGCAGTTCATTGTAGGGTTCTCCGCCGATAATTCCTGTACCAACAAAGACAAAATCATAAGTTTCAAGAGGCAGTGTTGATGCATCAAAATCCTTAGTTATTTTAACAACTTTGCAGTTTAATTCCTTAGCGATTTCAAGAGCCACTTTTTCTGTGTTACTTTTTCTTGATGCATAAATAACTATAGGATTCATGAAGTCACCTTGAAGAAAACTTGTCTTGGAAATATATAAAAGGTTGACGTAAAATGTGGTTATTGCTTCTCTTTTTAATGTTTGATTATTTCAACAATTGCCCCTTTAGAATTAATGTTAGCTGTTTTACTTGTTATAACTGGAAGCAGTTTTTCGTCTTCCTCATATCCAATACAGTCACGTTTGTTTTCTATAGCCATCTTCATTGTTGTTCCTGAGCCCAAGAACGGGTCAAGAATTGTGTCGCCTTTAATGCTGAACATTTTAATGAGGCGATCTGCGATTTCGTCGGGGTAAGCTGCTGTTCTTCGTTCAATCTCACCATTTGTCTGCCTAATACCTTTCAGCGTCCAGATTTGGCTAAACCACTCATCCCTTTGAGCTTTTGTAAAGGTGCTTTCATAGCGTAGTTTATCATGAGGTGGAAAATTTCGCAGATTACCCTTCCTAAAAAGCAAAATAAACTCGCAGTCAAGCGTTACGTAAGCGTTTGGAGGAAGAAATCCTGAGCCTAAGAAGGCTCCTTTGCCCTTGTAGTGTGGTTTAGTGGTGGGTTTTTTCCATAAAATGTATGGTAGACTCATAAAACCTAGGTTTTCGCAGTGCTCGGTTATTTTTGAGTGGTTAGGAAAAAGTCTGAATTTCTTGTTTATTGTTCTTGTTGCGTCACCTATGTTTATTGCTGCAATACCACCGTCGACGAGGACGCGGTAGGTTTCAGCCCAGGTTTTCGCCAAGTTTTCATGCATTAAGTCATAGATTTGAGAGACTAAAGATTCAGAGGCGGTCTCTTCCAGTTTTTTCCATAGATCGGCGATTTTTTGGTCATTTTGGCAGAATTGGTTGTCCCACATTTGAATCATTGGATACGGTGGTGAAGTAACCATTAAGTGGATGCTGCTATCAGGTATTTCTTGCATTTTCTGGCTTGTGCCTATTATTATTTTATGCTGGGTCTGCATCTTAACGTATTTAACAATTGATTGTTGCTTAAACTTTTTTGCCTTTTTAATGGCTTCAGTGTTTAATTTTGAATAAGTATCTTGTTTTCATAAGCCATACATTGTATGACGACACATCAAAGAAGCGTGTTTTAGACTTGAAAGGTATCCGATGCGCTAAAACCCATAAATTACTAGTGATCTTCTTAGCTGTGGCTATGTTAATTATGCCTTTGATGATTGGGCAAGGTTTTGGCGCCGGGGCAGCAACTGAGAACCAAAAATTCGTTCACACTGTCACTTACAGTCAAGGCGGTTTGACGTATATTGAGAAACCTGTTTTTCCAGTTGAAATTAAAAACGCCAGTGTACCTATAGGTGTAAGTTGGACAATAATTTGTCCATTAGTAGCAGACCACTCTTACCACGTGTATTGTTATGGTGAGTGGGTACACACTGGATCAGCGCCGAAAACAGACTACGATATTTATGTTTATAATCCGTCAGGAAACATGGAAAGTTCTCATACTGAAGCAGCAGGTTTACCAGAACATCTTGGAACAACTGTAGAGGCACCATACTTTACAGCCCAATCCACTGGAAATTATACTTTTGTCGTAAACAATGACTCAAGAGAGAGCAATGGTACAGAAGCGGCAACTTTCATGATTATCGAAAACATTGATTGCGACAAATGGTACAGCCAAGATGTTAAAGGTAAACAGGCTAGCTCTCCAGTTCTACAGACCAGTTGGGCATATGAGTTTATGACTAATAGTTCACAGTTTGAAATTTATGTAAAGGTTCCAAACACATTGGACATGTATGAAGCAAGACTTTATTGTATGAGTGACAGCGACTCGATAAGCGTGAACAATATTTCCTTGCCATGGGAACCTGGCCTTTATGGTAATGGAACCAATGTCGGTGGCTATAACTTGGAAAGCGAGGGATATCGAGGGATAAAATATGCAAGCTGTGAATATATGGGGCAGGACATGTACCTGAATTATTCGGTGCCAACTACTGTTAAAGATTCAAACGAAACCGTCCTTTACCATTTAGTGCTTATGGGAGAAGTAGGCGAGGGTACAGTAGAGTTTTTGGTTAAAACCAATTTCGGAGGCGACCTTACGCAGGTAAGTAAAATTTCTAGAGTTACACCCGACAAGAACGTAATCGTCGAATACAATTCCACTGTAAATCCATTGACAAATGCGGTATTAGAGTATACAACAAGTGATTGGCAGAATCAAACATCAATTATCATGGTAATAGATGGTTCTATTTGTAACGCTACGATTCCAAGGCAACCTGCAGGTTCAATAGTAGAATATCGTGTCAACGCATTTGATTTATTGGAAAATAATCTTACAGCTACAGGAGAATACGGAGTTAAACAGAACTCGCAAATATTTGACTTCAACACTCCACAGGAAAGCCTACTTTTAGGCAACAACATAACATTTACTGGCACAATCTCCACTGAAGCTGCAAGTGGACCAATTTCAATCCAGTTCCTATCAGCAAATGACACACAAACAATCAAATGCGAATGCTTTGATGACGGCACATTTACATGTGTATTCCAGCCAACAGGTTCAGGAACCTGGACTGCACAAGCAATGTTTCTAGGAACACAAGAAACCTACGAAACAAACAGCCAAATTGTCATGTTTGAGGTTATAGAGCCAAATTTCGTGCAAAAAAACGCGCTGTACATTGGAGTAGTTTTTGCTGTCATTATTGCAGTGTTTAGTGTGGTTGTTT
>CAZXGX010000134.1:0-4461 GCA_964640475.1 uncultured Candidatus Bathyarchaeia archaeon | reverse complement strand
CTAAGATATGGAGGAGGACTTAAGATCCTCTGGCGCAGGCCTTCGTGGGTTCAAGTCCCACCCCCGCCACCACTGCCATAAAAATACTGGGGGTTCATCCCTGGCGAACCCTCTCAGTATTTTAAAGCTGTTTTGTCTACCTTTAGGTGTATCAATATTTTACCGACTACAAGAGTTTTTATGGGAAACACAGGGTCTAAACGTAATTCATTTGTTCTCTTAAATAACCAATTTTTTGCGTCGAGTAATTTGGATTAACAAAGTAATACATTATTTAGTGTTCCAGGTCTGGAACATCCTGTTCCTTGAATAGAACTAAAAGCTTCCAGCCTTTTAGAATCAAGAGATGAAGATGCAAAACAAGATTAACGTAGTTTTAAGAATTCACAGATGGCTTGCAGTTTTTGGGCTTTTAATAATAGCTTTAAGTATTTTACAACCCGCTCAAGCGCAATATACTGCAGACGGAAAGCCCTTCATTCTTGTTTCACCAATTTCTCTAAGTTCACCCACAAACACTACTTATACGACAAACCAAGTGTGTCTAAATTTTACTGTAAAATCTTATGTTCACGCCTATACGGCTTACCCACCTGATTCTAATGTTGCAGTTAATCCTAATGCAAACATTACAATGACATACAATATTGATGGTAACGATAATGTTACTATACAAACATCTGAAACGCTTGTTCCAGTATGGGCAGACGTTACTTACGCAAACGGGACAAAAACAAAAGAAGTATCGTCAACTCTATCTTATTTTTTAATTTCAGGACTAGTTGAGCTTGAAGATTTGCAGCAAGGACAACATAGTTTAACTCTTTTTGCTCGATATGATGTGCATTCAATGCAGAAAATTGCCTTTGACAACAAAACGGTGTGTTTTACTATAGATGATGGAAGCCCACTAGTTATCTCTAACATGGACATTGATAATAGTATACCTGAGTCTGAGCCGTCGGAGAACACCCTTTATGCATTTGTAGGTGTCTTCTCACTTATTGCAGTTGTATCCTGTGCTTTGTTTACAAAGAGACAAAGAGATAAAAATGTACAATTTTGATTTTGCCACCCAACCGATCAGCTTCAATCCGCTCCACCACCTAAGAAATAGAGGGCTCAGGGGTTGCTCCTGGCGAACCCTTACAGTATTTTTGAGAGAAATCTTTTGGTGTCATAACTTTACCTTTCAAGTTCGGTAACCGCTCAAAATGGTCTTTGTTCTCAGTCAACAAAACATCACAGCACTCAAAAGTAAAAGACGCAGCAATAGCTATGTCTTGGTATTCTATGGGTTGCCCCTTAGAAATCAAATAGGCATTTAGCTCAGCTACAAGTTTAGCTACTTCCCCGTTGAGAGCGACCCAGCGGAATTGGCTAAGCACCCTTTCTGCTTTGTTAACTGCGGTTTTGTAGTCTCTGCGTAGGTATGAGCCTGTTAATATCTCCGAAACGGTCACGGTGCTTATGTATGCGCTGTTAGTGCTGGTTAACTGTTTACATAACTCAATTACGTCTTGTTTGCCTCGATCTAAATCGACAATGATGGATGTATCAACAAGAACGGTTTTAGGTTTAGTTGGGGATTGCTTCTTTTTCTGGGGCATCAGGGAACCAAACCAAGACGTTTGTACCTGCTTGTGGAATCAGAGCGGAGTGCGGCAAGCACCTTTTCAAAATCTTCGGGCAAAAAGTCAGTGCAATCATTCCAGACCTCTTTGTCTGCTTTCTCAATCATAATTTTATCGCCCTCTACGACTTTCATCTTTACCCTGTCGCCCTCAGATATTCCGACTGCTTCCCGTATCTTTTTGGGGATTGTGACTTGTGAATGTCTTGTTACAGTTACTGAGGCAGTCATATCTATCATATGAATTACTATCAATCTTACTAATAAATAATTACTACAGAATGATAGTAAATCAATTTTTTCACTTGCCCTAAGAACTGAAGGTGCTTAAGATTCTATGGCGGAGGCCTTCGTGGGTTCAAGCTCGCACCCCCGCCACCATTTCCGCCATAAAAATACTGGGGGTTCACCCCTAGCGGGCCCTTACAGTATTTTTTAAACTCTTCTCTCTAGTAGTTCAATGGTTTTTCTCTATCCTCTTTTAACCGCACAGTTATGCATTCACTGGACCTGGTGCTGATGGAAAAATAAAAGAGAAATCCGTAAATGTGACACCTTCTGTGGTTCTAATTACCGCATTATACAGAACAGGCCGCCAATACTGCACCCAAGCAAAGTCCGCTTCTTTTCCAGTTAGCCATTCCACTTCGTTTTTTGCTAACTCTCTAAGGTTGTAAACTTGAAATTTAAGAACTCCCTCAGAATGCTCGCTTACAGTAAAAGGACCCTCTATTAATGCAAAAGGGCAGTCTCCACGGTATATCTCTATGATTGCTATAGTGAAATTTTTTTCTCCATTATTGATTATGTTTGCAGTGGAATAACCTGAATCTCCGTCACTATGGCCGGATGTGCAGCTGAACCAAAGAGTATCAAAGGCAGTATCTTGAACGGATTGGTAAGTTTCATTTATGCATTGGTAAGTTACGTTTTGTATGAATTTTGGGCCGTCTGCCAAGCTGCTAACTGAAAGAACAACACTGGGCATTGCTAGGGCACTGGTTTGTCCAGCCATCATACTGACATTAAATACTGCCAAGCCGCTGAGCAGACTGACACTTATAGTAAGAAGTAGGCTACTAGCAAGTAGTCTTTTGTGCCTGTTTTTGGGCGGTTCCGGCGGCATTTTACACCAATTAAATAAACTGTTGCTTTTGCTCATTCTTTTTCACCTGTTATGGCTGCGAACAGTTTTTCTGCGTAATCGGAAGGCAAACAGTTCTCAGGCACCTGCAAATTGCGTTCTTTTGCTTCTGCGATTAAAGTTTCTTTGCATTCTTTTAGTTGGTCGCAGTTTTTGCAGTCGCCTTCATGTTTGTACCAGAGTTGGATGCCGTTTTTAGTTGAAAAAGTGATTAATGTCTTGGTTTTAAAATGCGCGCTGTATCCCAGTAAGTAGCCTCTTGTGGGGTCTACTGTTTGGATTTTGATTTTGTTTATTTTGGCGGTTTCTTGCAGGGATTCGGCGATTTTTAGTTGGGCGATGTCGAGGGCTTTGTGTATTGTTTGGCGGGTGACTTGAAGTTCTCTTGCTATGCTGGCTTCTTGAAGCCCAGTGCGTTTGTAATCCCAAATTTGCAGTTGCTTGGGCGTCAAATAACCGATGCTTAAGCCCATCTTAATTGCCTCATTGTAAGCATTACAAGGCTTACACACATATAGTTTTTGTTTGAAGAACAATTTTGTTTTCCCCCGCGGTAATTAGCAAACACAAAAAGAGGATAGGTGTTAGCCAGTTTGGTTCCAGTAGTAGATTTGAGCGTATTTGCCTTCAACTGGAAACGCTGGATCATCATAGACTATGTCAAGTTTCTGCCCGTACTGTCCAAGCTTGTCCTGCAGTAGCGTCCATATCTGCTGGGAAACGTTGTCGGGTCTCCATATACCCCAAATGCCGTCTTGCGGATTGCGCATGCCCCAACCGTAATCCTTAGGCAAAACCAATGCTGCCTCACCGTTTATACTACCTTGGGCTACTAGCGGATTTTGCACTACTTCACTCCAGAAACGTTGAAGAGCTTGGAAATGTTCCTCTTGTAATATACCGTATGGTCCAGTCATGTTTTCAGCATAATCGAAAATTACCACGTACTTGGCGCCTGCTTCATAGGAAGTTTTCATTTTGTCAAACATTTCCTTTCCTTCAGGCAGATATGGCGCATGTGTGTACTTCCAAGTAAGAATTGTGCCCCAATCTTTACCTTGCAGGTTTGCTGCTCCTCGTACTAAACCTATTTCTTGAGCTACCGTGTTGTTCCAACCAAGTTGTGCTAATACCATATCGTAACCACCATTGTAATCCCACCAGTACAATCCATAATCAGAGGTCAAAAGCTTGGTTGATGACTCGTTGCGAATGGTATCTAAGTTGTCCTGTTGGGTTAGCATGTAATAGTAGGCGGCATCTGAATAATTTTTAATCGGGCGTGAATCCCAAAGTTGACTGTAAGGCACAAAACTTGGAACAGATACATCGGTAATTTTGTTGCCGTTTTTGTCTTCCACCGTGCCGTCTGGTTGACAGAATAATTCTCCATGATTACCGTCTTGGAGGGAGCAACTAATTGTTCCGTTGACGAAATAAGTCGCTTGGTACCCATATGATTCATTATTTGCGTCCACTATTATTTCACCTGACGGATAAAAACGGGGAAACATACTTGTGCCTGCAATTTCCAAGTGTTCAAAGTAGTATCCTGGTTGTTTAATTAGTGAAATTGCTGTACTGGGCGGGTGAAGGGGTACTCCTGAATCAAGCATTCTTCCGCCTGGTTCATCACTAAGATAAACTCCCAAAAATTTGTCGCCCCAACGTTCTTCTGCAGCAT
>CAZXGX010000133.1:0-4477 GCA_964640475.1 uncultured Candidatus Bathyarchaeia archaeon | reverse complement strand
TAATATTTACAAAAAAATGTGCGAAGATGATTTAGAAGGTATAATCCATATAAAGGTAAAGGTAGAATAAACGGTTACTTAAGAGGCACAAAAGTTGACGAGCGAACAAACAATGATTTCAAAAGAGATGGCCAATGCAAAAGCCTCAAAAATAATCGGTTTGATCGCTGATACACACGTTCCATCAAGAGCAAAAAGTCTTCCAAAAGAAATCTTTGAAGTCTTTAAAACAGTAGATTTTATCATCCACGCTGGAGACCTAGTTGAATTATCAGTAATCGACGAGCTAGAACAAATTGCGCCTGTTTTAGCAGTTCACGGCAATATGGACGTAGCAGAAGTCAACGGCGCTTTACCAGAAGTAAATTCACTAAAAATTTTTGACAGAAAAATAGGAGTAATCCATGACCCAAACAGTATATTGGGTATGGGTAAAATGCGTGAAATCGTTAAAGAAAACGGTTTTGACGTCTTAGTCTACGGCCACACACATAACGCTAACATTAAGTGGGAAGGAAAAACTCTCTACATTAACCCTGGAAGCCCAACCAATCCGTCATCACTGCTAAACAAGCCGTCAGTCGCAATACTAACAATTACAAAAGAAGCAATAACACCCGAAATAATTCATATCTAAATCAACCATTAAAATACATAATAATCCCTAGAATAATTGCAGCAAACTATGTTAGAAAAGTTACGGCGCATAAGTCTCCTTTTAGAAACACAATAAGACTGATTGAAAACGCTGAAAGATAAAGATCTATAAAACCACACAAACCATCAAAAAATTATACATAATTTTACTTTAACTCACCTCTCCCCAGCACACAACAGCAGTTCAAGCAACCCAGTTAAAAGCAGATTCATTGACATTAACAAATTGGAGATAAAAATGGAACAATGTAAAAACCCATGGAAAGACGCCTGCAAAAGCGAGAACATTAAACTATACATTATTTTCAAAGGAGAAACACGCCCAATCTGCAGTCAATGCTGGAACAAAATTGCTGATCAAGAAAACGAGTGGTGTTAAACATGGAAAACTTTAGCCTAAACAGCGCAAGGTCTTTCATCGGAAAAAACGTGAACCTCCATCTAAAAGACGGAGCAGTAATTGTAAACGTACATTTAACAGCCATCAAAAAAGCCGAATTTGGAAAAGCAAACCTATTAGAATACATTCCCTACACCAACGGCCGCGCAATCAAAATTCCATTAAGAAATATCGCTTACGCTGAAATGCTTAACCGAAACCTAATCATGAACACTGAAATTCTAACTAACTAAAAACAAAACACAAATACATCGACACTAAACTACGCTTTATGCGTTGCACTAATTGCGGAGTTTGCTGCACTGAAACAGAAATGCTGCTTTCAAACGAAGATATTAAACGTTTAGAAAAACTCGGATTTCATAAAAAATACTTTCTTAAAATTGATAAAGCAGGTTACGCACAACTAAAAAACCGCGATGGCTACTGCGTCTTTTATAATCTAGATAAACGTCAATGCAGCGTCTATGAAAGTAAACCTTCAGGATGCTCTGTATACCCCGTAATTCTTGACGAGGACACAGGAATAATTATTGACGAGATCTGCCAAGCCAAAGACAGCATAACACCCGAAGAAAAAGAGGAAAAAGGCAAAATAGTGTTCAAGCTTCTTGAACGCATTGATGCGGAAGCTAAATGCAGACATTGACATAAAAGATTACAACAGTTTTAAATAATTCTAAGGAAACCCTTTCAAAGGTGAACAGTTATGCCTTGCACGGTAATTGTTGGTGCCTTCTGGGGAGACGAAGGTAAAGGAAAAATAATTTCGTATTTAGCACTTAAAGATAACCTTGATTTTTGTGTACGAACAGGTTCAGTGAATGCTGCTCATACGATTTGGCATGAAGGCAAAAAGTTTGCTTTACATATGGTTCCAGCAGCGTTCATAAATCCTAAAACTAGGCTACTCATTTCTGCAGGCGCAAACGTTCATGTAGGTCAATTCTTCAAAGAAATGGAATTAACCCAAGTAGAAAAAAGCCGTGTTGGCATAGACCAAATGGCATCAATCATTGAGGAGAAACATAGCGCTCAGGATAAAGCAAGTGCTGTTAACAAAGGCATTGGCACAACAGGCTGGGGTGTAGGTCCAGCATTAGAAGAACGTGTAAGACGAACAGCAAAACTTGCAAGAGATATTCCTGAATTAAAGCCTTACCTTGCTGATGGAATTGAAGAAGTTAATGATGGCTTAGACGCTGGCAAAAAAGTGCTTCTTGAAGGCACACAAGGATTCATGTTATCATTATTCCTAGGCGGCGGATATCCATATGTTACTGGAAGAGACACAGGAGCTTCCGCAATTGCTTCAGAAGCAGGTGTTGGACCAACAAGAGTAGATGATGTAATAATTGTATACAAATCATTCATTACTAGAGTAGGCGCTGGACCTTTACCTGGTGAAATTTCTAAAGAAGAAGCCGTTAAACGCGGTTGGTTTGAAACTGCCGCAGGAACGGGACGCGATAGACGAAGTGCACCATTTAATTTTGAATTAGCTAAGAAAACAGCACGGATAAATGGTGCAACTCAAGCTGCAATGACTAAACTTGATTGCGTATTCCCAAGTTGCAGTGGTGCAAGAAAGTTTGATAACTTACCATCTGAAGCTAAAGAGTTCATCAAAGAGGTTGAAGTAAGAACTGGCGTACCAGTTACTTTAATCGGCACTGGGCCGGACGCTCTAGATATTATTGATAGACGAAAATAGCAAACTTTTATTTCCTCTATTTTTTACATTCTTCTGAAGGTACCATCAAAATGAGCATTACCAAGGGACACAAAAAAGCAGTATCAAGTCTACTTATCATGCTTTTTATGGCAGGAGTACTTATTGGAGGCTTAGCAATATTTTATGTTAGCACAAATGACACAAATAGTCTACAAGATCAACTTAACCAGTTACAAGCCCAAGTTTCAGCGCTTTCAGCTAATGGAACTGTCACTTATCAGAATATAACAATTTTTCAAAATGAAACCTACTTAGCGGACCTTTACAATCAAGTAAAAGATTCAGTTGTTCTTGTTCAAGGAGTAACTAATGATGGAAGCGTACAAGGATCAGGCTTTGTTTACCTATATTCAAGCAGAAACGTGGTTATTACAAATTATCACGTTGTTGAAGATACCACTGATTTAAGTGTCACATTCCAAAATGGTCATGGCTACTCTGCAACAGTCTTAGGTACAGATCCTTATGCTGATTTAGCGGTTGTTTCTGTTAATGCTCCTGAGGGAGAGTTTAAACCTCTTAAAATTGCTAGTTCATCTACACTCCGTGTTGGAGAACAGGTTATTGCTATCGGGAACCCTTATGGACTGGTTGGTTCGTTAACTACTGGAGTTATTAGTGCACTTGGAAGAACAATAACTGAAGATAGCTCAAGTGGTTTCTCAATAGCCAATATTATTCAAACAAGTACACCAATCAATCCAGGAAACTCTGGCGGTCCAATGCTGAATGCAGCTGGAGAAGTAATCGGTGTTACCACAGCTATTCTTTCAGATTCGCAGGGATTAGCTTTTGCCATTCCATCAAACACGATTCTCAGAGAGATTTACGCTTTAATCACTACTGGAACTTACACTGGACATTCGTACCTCGGTGTTACTGGAAAAGATATGAGTTATGCGATGGCTCAGGAAATCGGTTCTAGCGTAACTTACGGTTGGAGGCTTGCTACAATCGTTAGAGGCGGACCATCAGACGGGCATCTTCAGGTTAACGACATTATTGTTGCTTTAAACGGTGTAACCATCAAGAATAATGATGACTTAGCAAGTTACCTTGAAGAGTACACTTTACCTGGAGAAGAAATAACTATATCTGTTATCCGCGGCGATAGCGATGAACCTATCAACGTTAAAGTTACTTTAGGCACAAGACCAACACCAACAACCTAAATTTCTAATTTTTAAAAGTTAATTTTAACTAATACGCCATCGTTAACCCTAAAACATAAAGGTTAATCAAATGGCAACCAACACTTGGCGTGAACCATACCACGTTGTACTCGAAGTAGAAAACAAACAATGCAAAATGGTTAAAAAACTCTCGACCTTAGGCTTTAACCACCTAAAAGTCATTGACGTAAGAAGCTCAAGCACCGGCTCAGTAAAACACCTAATGGATCTAGGTGAAGAACAAGCAAAAAAAGTTCCAAAAGAATTAGTTGCACCAAAACGCGTAGACAGAAAATCATCAGTATGGATGGAAAGCGAAGGTTGCGAAGTCTGCAACACCATTCTGGAACATGACGCTTTTCTTGTTTCAGGAAAAAGCCTAGAAGACAACATGATAACATACAGTTTTATGGTGCCAACCTTTCAAGCCTACCAAGCAATACTTGCTGAACTAGAAAAAACAGGGCACAAAGTAAAGGTTCAAAAAATAGGCAAATTCCAGCCACAAACAGG
>CAZXGX010000132.1:3529-4707 GCA_964640475.1 uncultured Candidatus Bathyarchaeia archaeon | reverse complement strand
ATAAGTATACCAAGCAGAAAACCGCCAAGCAAAAGCACAAACCCCAATCAAACCCAACATAACCAAAAAAACATAGAACCCAGCCTCCGCATCAAAAACCCAAAACAAAACACCAAAAAACAACGCAAACCCACAAACAACCAAAAAAAGCCCACGCTTCTCAGACTTCTCCTCAACATACTCCTTCTTAGCATAATCCAACCAATAATCCTCAGCATAAGACCAATGAACCAAAACACCCTTACCAGCAAGTATCGCATCCACTTTCCTAGCAAACCCAAAATAAAACGCAAACACCACAAAAGCACAAATCGCCAAAAAAAAGAAAACAAAAGACAACGCAAACCCACCAGCCATACCATCAAAACCTAAAAACCCAGGAACAAAAATCAAAACAACAAAAACCAAACCAGCAAAAAAAGAAGCTAAAGCAACTCTTTTAGGCGGATTAACAGTCAAACAAACATTCTCCTTAAACACAACATTAACAGTCTAAATATTGAACCATAAACACAAATAAAGTTAACTTTTTTATCCAAAAACAACCAAACCAATAGACGTTCTATAAAACACTTTAAATCCTATAAAACAATTAAATATGAAGATAAGGGAAACAAGTGGCAACAAACGACTCAAACGCAACCGACCAAAAAGCGCTGGTTGAAAACATCAAAGGTCAATGGAAACTCTTATGGAACGAACGATTCAACGACAAACTTAAAGCCGAAGGAATTTCAGCCCAAAACTATGAACTACTAAAAGTTGACCGCGGCACAGTCATTCAAGCAACAAGAGACTTCAAACCCTTAAACCTAAAAGAAGTACTTGAAGAAAACAAAATCCAAACCCCAGAACGTTTTATTCAACCAAACCCACAAGTTGGCGGATGGAACAAATTCGTAAAAACAAAAATAACCAACCAACCAAAAACCAGACGCCAAGCTTCAGACTACACACCTAAAAAAACAGCTTCAATGCAACCAAAAAAAGGCGGAAGAGGCTGGCTACATAAACAATAAAAAAAATAAGCTTTAAACAAGGGGACAGTTCAAGGTTTTATCATCACTGCAAAGGGCTTGCATTTAAAGCTTAAACAAAAATAGCAGCAATTATATATTTAAAATTAACCCAAAAAACCCCACAAAACACCCTAAACCAACCAACACCAGAAAAATAAT
>CAZXGX010000132.1:0-3429 GCA_964640475.1 uncultured Candidatus Bathyarchaeia archaeon | reverse complement strand
TTAACCCAAAAAACCCCACAAAACACCCTAAACCAACCAACACCAGAAAAATAATAGAACAAAAACAACATAAAACAACAACAAAAACCAAAAAAACAAAGTTAGGGGAAAAACCTCCCCAAACAAATTAATTAAAACTAAACCCCTAAACTAGCCCGACGACCAGAAGCACTTGCAGCAGCATCAATCTCAGGCAAACGATCCTTCAAACGAACCTCAGCAGCAACCTCAGCCTCCTCCAAAATCTTCAAAGCCTCCTCATTAGCAACCCGAACATCCATCGGCATAGCAGTTGACTCATTAGAAGTACTCACACAAATATCAGAAAGCAAATTCCCAATATTCCCAAGCTCCGCACTAGCCTCAGGAAAAATACTACACATCTCACCACGAACACTACCCAAAACTGCCCTAGCTGGACTCAAAGCAGCAACAACATCACCCATCTCAGACACAGTACTCAAACGCATTGAAACACTCTGCAAAGCCAAAGAAGCATGATTAAGCATCTTCTCAACCTTACGAATCTCACCAAGCTCAGTAGCATAAATATTCGCACGCGCCTGATCCCTAGCCTCCATCGCACGAACAACACGCCCAAAAATCTCAGCATCACGCAACTCAAAACGTTTAATAGCAGCATCCAAACCACGCGTCTGAACATCCAAACGAGAAGTAACCAAACCAATCTGCTCCTTCAAACTAACCTGCGACTTAGCAACACCCAAAATCTTAGAAGCAACAGACGGCTCCTTCTCTTTAGACCTCCAACGATCAACAAACCGATTACCCAAACACAACACATCCTCAAATCTTAACTTTCAGCACACATGAGCGAAATAACAATAAAAAACTGTTCTAAACAGAAAGCTAAAACCCACAACCAAAACACACCCACTTTTTAATCATCCATATAAAAAAACACAAAAACCAAACAAAACAACCCCATCAAAATAACCAAAAAACTACCAAAAAAACCACCCAAGCTTAAATACTCCTCACCAAAAAATCAACCCCGCCTCCTCAAACGCCACCTCAACTGAACCTCAACCCGCCCAACCAAACCCTCACGCTCCAAAGACCTCAAACTACGACTAATAGACGAATACTCCTTAGACCGATATTCAACAACCCGACCCAACACAATCTCAGCAAGCTCCCGAGTCGTCATCTCAGACTTCAAACCCAAATACTTCAAAATAAGCCTCTGATTCCTAGACAAACGCTTCAAAGCCACCCGCCCCCAAAACAAAAAACAAACCACACAAATATAGCACTTTCGAACCACCATAAAAAACAACAAACAACACCCCTGAACCAAACACAAAAAAACACCAAAAAACATTACATAACAAAACCAAAAAACACAACACTAGAACTAACACACACAACAGTTATAAGCAAAAACTATCAAATGAATCATTGCAGGAGGCCAAGAAATGTCCAACCTACTAAACCCAATACCAAAACACCTAGTAGAAATCGAATGCCTCTGCTTCGACCAAAAACCCTGCGACATACACATCAACGACGGCGGCCACCTCGTCTGCAGAAACGGAAACAACGAACACATCATCAACGGAATAGCCCGAATAATATGCCCACTAGAAATCGCCAGCGAACGAGAAAAATGGGAAGCATTCCTAGCCAAAGAAGCAATGGAAAATGAAATCGCAGAAAAACGAAAAAAACAAACATAACCCCAAAAAAACCAATACCCATTCAACAAACCCAAAACTAGACGAAACCCTAAACAAAAACAACTTTATTCTAATCAAATCTGATACTTAGGCTTCTTAGACTCCTTCACCCAAAAATCAGGATCAAAAGCATCAATAACCTGCACCTCAACAACCTTCACAGGATCAGTAAGCACCAAACGAAAACTCGAAGGCAAATCAACACGCCCCAAAAAATCCATCCGCGACTTCTCCAAAACCTCAGCAATCTTCTCACAACGCTTATTCGCATAAAGACGATACTTCACACTCTTACCAGCCAAAATCGCTCGATCAAACTCATCCTTACTACACTGAATCAACTTATCACCATCACGAATAAACCAAAACGCAGAAGCCTTAGACATAAACACCAACCAAAACACCCCACACAACCCATATTAACATTTACCTAAAAACAACACAAAAGCGCCTCAGAACCAAAACAAACACAAGCCACACAAAGACCCAAACGAGTCCTCGTCCAAACGTGCAATTATCATCATCGACGCCACACAAACAAAGAACACCCAAATATTTCAACACCTCACTAAACCACCAAATCAGCCAACTCAACACGCATCCGCAAAATCCTCGCCCGAGCCTCAGCAGCAACACGCCTATCAGAAACCCCCAAACCCAAATCCCTAGCAGTCAACGCTAAAACCTTACCCATAACCGCCAAAGCAGCACGCTCAACATCCTTAACAGAAACACACCCATCACCCGAAACACCCACACAAGCACAACTATAAGGAAAATTCAAATCCAACTCAATACGCCCCTCAGGATAATTATAATCCACAATAGTAAAAGGCTCCAACCTACAAACCGCCGGACGAACCTCATAAATAGCACATTTATTATTCTCCAAAAAAAAACAACTACCATCCTTCTTCCTACGAATCCAACGCAAACCCGCCTCATCAGCAGGACCTAAAAAACCCTTAAACCCTTTAGACTCTATTTGCCTCTGCTCAATCAAATTAACATCAGGGGGCTGCAGTCGACAACAAACACCACAATTTTTGCAGCTAAACCCAACAGAATCGGGTAAGACAACATTTAGAGGCTTCAAGGTCAAAAAGAAAAGCAGAATAAAGCTTAATTTAAGTTATGGCGACTTCAATAAAGACTGCCTATATCCTAAAAAAAGAAACATGAAAAAATTATTGAACAGTCTGAGTGATCATTTTATTGCCAAGCTGTTTTATTTGGACGTCAACTTGGACTGCATTGTTGCATGTTAAAGTCTTGCAGATCATTCCTAACGAGTTTTCTGTAAATTTAAGCATAGTTTGTCCTGCAGTTGTAAGAGCATAGACTTTTCGCGGCTTTTCTGACTCCATATTCCAGGCACTTTTTAAGTAGCCCTTCTTTTCAAGCGCACCTAACAACGGGTAAACAGTGCTGGGGCCAAAATAGATGCCAAAACTTTTACGGATTGTAGTAATAACTTGGTAACCGTGCATTGGATGTGATTCCAGGAACTGCATAATGATCATGTCAAGTAAGCCCTTAGTAAGCTTAGTTTGGATTTCTTTTTGATAATTGTTAATCATTTTTTTTCTCGCTCCTGTATATTTGTTCTACAGGCATACGATACGTCCACTTACAGACATATATCGCATGACTCAATAATACATACACCCACCCATATAAAACCTCACACATAACCAAAACATAACAAAAAACCATAAACTGTACCCAA
>CAZXGX010000131.1:0-4889 GCA_964640475.1 uncultured Candidatus Bathyarchaeia archaeon | reverse complement strand
TTGTCACGAGCAGCCTCTTGGGTGTTTGTGGTTAATTTATGTGCTTTTAGAATTGGTTATGTTTAAAGGAAGGGGTTTCTGAGGCTTCATTGAATCTAAGGAGAGAAAATGTTAATCCCGGGATAAATGCAGTCCCTGGTAGTGGATGAAGCCTATTCAGCCCCTTCTTGATGTTAGTGGGACTAAAAAAAGGGAAAAGTTGTTGTTTTTTAAGTGTCATTTTATGGTCGCCTTCTGAGAAGTAACAATCCAACGATTGCTACGGCGATTATGATGGCTATTGTTGAGCCTGTAATGTAAATGCCGACTGGTTCTTGTTGCTGTGGCGTTGTTGTTGGAGTTGTTGTTGCTTGTGGTGCTTCGCTTACTGTTGCGAATGTTTCTGCGTATGAGCTGCCGTATGAGTCATCGCCCATGAAAGTTGCCGTGATCGTGTAGTCGCCGGTTATTGTTGGTGTCCATGTGTAGCTGTAGCTGCCGCTCATGTCGCTTGTGACGTCTGCTATGTGTACAAAGTTGCCGTTGGGGTCAACTGCGTCGATTGATACTGGAACGCCTATTGTGTTTGTGGGGATTGCTTTTTGCATGTGTAGGTATTCCATGTATTGTGTCATTGATTGTTTTGATACGCATGCTGTGCCTTTTTGTGCTGGTGATTGGTCTAGAACTGTGCCTGAGATGATTACGCTTGTTCCTTGGGGTATGGCTGTTTGGGGTACTGATACGGTTGTTTGGCTTTGGCCTTTTCCGAAGACGTACATGTAGCCATCGTAGCTGTTGGATGCGGTTATGTATCCGTCAGCGACTGCTCCTGGAGTCATGCATCCTGTAATGTTCCATATGCCTTCGCCTGTTGTTGCGTTGATGCAGTATAGTCGCCATCCTCTTGTTGTTGGTTCTGTGGCTGAATGTTCAGTGTTGTATGCGTAGATTTTGCCGTCTGCGATTATGCTTGCGCCGTTGAATGAGTAAACGCTTGTTCCGTTTTCGTCGGTGTATGGGGTTTCGAATTGGTATGGTGTGGGGGCAGTGAATTTCCATGCTATTTTGCCTGTGTCCCAGTCGAATGCGTAGATGCCGTCGTATGCTTCACGAATAATTAGGCCGTATGCTGTTTCGATGTTGTAGGCTCCAAATCCTGGTTCGCTCCATGGGTATGCGAATTGTTCGCTTTGCCATAGTTGCTGTCCTGTTCTTAGGTCAAAGCAGAGGAAGCCGCCGTCTGACATTAATGCTGCGATTTTTCCGTGGTCTGCTACTGCGACTAGTGGAGTGTATGTTGTTTGGTCTAGTGTTTTGTTCCAGAGTAGTTGACCTGTTGTTAGACTCATGGCTTCAAGGACTGTTCCGACCCATGTGGCTGTTGAGTTATTGTAAACTGTGTTTAGTGGGTTGCTCATGATGTATTTGTCTGGGTTTACACAGACTGCGACACCTGTTTCGTAGTCGACTCCGTGGCCTATTATATTGAATAGTCCCATGTTTGTTTCTGCCCAGCTTACGTTGCTTACGATTCTGGTTGTTACGTTTGTGCTTGTTCCAAGGGTGGTCCAGTTGATGAGTCTGTAATTTGGTGCGAAGAATGTGCCTACGTTTTGTAGTGTTAATGCGTAGCCGTTCATGTAGTATGTTGCTGCGTTAAGTGGTGCGATTGAGACGTTTAAGCTCATGCCACCTGTGTACGGGTTGTATTTGGTTAGTTTTCCGCCGCTGATTGATACTAGTGTTGCGCCTGTTCCTGAGTATTCGATTACTGTCGGTGCTGATTCGCCTGTTACTAAGGGTCTGTCCCAGAAGATTTCTCCTGTGCGTATGTCATAGCATTTCCAGTAGGTTTGTGCTGTGCTGCCGCTTCCGGGTTTAGTGTAGGATTGGTATGCTCTTCCTTGGTAGATTATGCTTGGAGTACCGCTGCCGCTGGTCATTGAGTTGATTCCTTGGGAGCCGCCTGTTAAGCCGGAGATTGCTCCTTGGGTTTTCCATACGATGTGTGCTGTGTTTGGTGCTTGGACGTATGGGGTGAAACCGTAGTTACTGGAGTAGGTGTTTGTTTCTTCAGGCCAATTGAATCCTCCTCCAACGCCATGCCATGGATAGTTGCCTAGTATTTCCCACCATTCTCTGTTTTCGGGTGATACTGGGCGTGTCCAGTAATCTGTTGGAAGTGATGCTCCGGGCCATGAAGCGACGGGGTTCTCTTGTACGATCAGGGTTTGTTCTTCTGTTTCAGAAGGCATGTAGTAGCTTGAGTTTGTAATGTAGAATGTTGATACACCGTATCCTGCACTTGGAGAGCTGTATGGGTTACCGTAGATGCCTGCGGGGAAGTATCCGCCTGGGAATGTGAATTTGAGTTTCCATGTTCCAGCTTGATCTGGGACATAGCTGAACCATGCTGTGGCGTCTCCGCTGTATGAGGTCATTGGGCCGATGGTTTCTGTGTGTCCGTCTGGTTTTGTTATTGTTACTTCGTATCCTGTGAGGTTTCTAGCTGCGATTGTGGATGGGTAAATCCACATGTTGACTAGAAGGCTTTGGCCGACTCCGATTGTGGTTGGTGAGAAGCTGAGGTATGCGTAAGTTTTTAGGGAGTAGTCTGGGGTGACACCTGCTGGTAGTTCGATGGAGCTTCCGCTTTGTTGTTGTAATTCTTGAGCGTCTGCTGTGGTTGTCAGGGGTATAGAAGTCGTCATTAGTAGGAAAAGAGTTAAAGTTATTATTGCTTTTTTATTTAAAATTTTTTTCATTTTTTTACCCTTTATTTTAATTTTGTTAATGTATTGAGTTATTATTGAAAATATTTTTAAGAACTGGTGTATGTAACTAACAGTAACATAGTCAGTATTGGCTGTGTTGCGGGAGAAGAGGAAAATGAGTCAAGGAGAGGATGCTAAGGTATTGACGCAGCTGGGGCTCACTACCCTTCAAGCTGAGGTTTATCTCACTCTTACCAGATTGGGGAAAGCCACTATAAAGACCATTGGAACTACTGCCAAAATAGATCGGGCAAATGTTTATCGTGTAATTGCTAAACTTCAAGACTTGGGTTTAGTTGAGAAAATGATTACTAATCCAACTGCATTCAAAGCGGTTGATATTAAGGATGGAATAAAGATGTTGCTTGAGCATAAAGCAGCAGAATATCTAGAAATCGAAGCAAAACTAGAAGAGATATTACAGAAGTACAGAAAAACAGATGAAGAAATTACTGTTGATGAATGTCAATTCAGCTTAATTCCTGATAGTGTTGTTACATTTCGTAAACTGAATGAAATGGTGAAACATAGCCGAAAAAGTTATGATTTAATTTTTTATTGGCCGTCTTTGATGCATGTAATTGATGAGATTTTAACGATTTTTAGAATACTTACAAAAAAGAAAGTCGCGGTTAGACTTATTGCTTGTATGAGCAACAAAGAGGAAGTGTTGTCTGAAAATATTTTAAGCTTAGAGCGAGAGGGCTCTTTTGAAATAAGATACGTCTTTTTGTCGTCTCCGACTACATTATTATTAATTGATAGGAAAGAGGCTTTGATCAATACAGCACCAGTTCCAATGGGAACACCTAGTTTATCGACAAATAATCCTGTACTTGTTTCAATACTTCAAGATTATTTTGAAAGAACATGGTGTAATTCAATAAGGAAAATTTCTGTTGCTGCAATTTTGAGCTAAAAAAGCTCATTATTTTTTATATTAAAAAAAAAGGGTTGGATTGTTTTGTTTTCTTGTTTCTTATTTCTTTCTTAGTACTAGTAATCCAACGATTGCTACTGCAAGGATAATTGCGATTCCTACTGCAATTATGGTGGTTGTGACGTTGTTGTTGATTGCGTCAAAGCTGATTGGTGTTGCTGTTGGTGATGCTGCTTCTGCTTCAACTACGCTGACGTATGTTTGTGCCCAGCTGCTACCATATGAACTGTCGCCTGCAAATGTTGCCATAATTGTGTATTGTCCTGTTACTTCTGTTGGTGTCCATGTGTAGCCGTAGGTGCCGCTTATGTCGCTAGTAACTGTGGCGATGTGTACGTAGTTGCCGTTTGGATCAACTGCGTCTATTGATACTGGCACTCCTGTTAATGTTACGTCATTTGGTAGTGCTATTTGTTTGTGGATGTATGCCATGTAGGTTCCCATTGAGTCTTCGCTGACACAGGGTGTTCCTTCTTGTGCTGGTGACATGTCTAAAACTGTGCCTGAAATGATTACGCTTGTGCCTGTAGCGACTGCTGTTTGTGGTGCTGAGACTGTTGTTTGACTTTCACCTTTACCGTAGACGTAGGTGTAACCGTCGCTGCCAAACATTGTTAGGTAACCGTCTGCGATTGCGCCCATGTCTGAGTCGTGTTTAGATGAGGCTCCTGGTAGTGAGACGTTCCAGATTCCTTCACCTGTAACTGCGTCTATGCAGTATAGTCCCCATCCTCGGGTGATTGGTACACTGGCGGAGTGTTCTGTTGTGTATGTGTAGAGTTTTCCGTCTGCGATTTTTGCTCCAATGTTCCATGAGTAAACGCTTGTTCCGTTTTCGTTGATGTATGGTGTTTCGTATGGGTTTGCTTGTGCTTCGAATTTCCATTCTATGCTGCCGTCGTTCCAGTTGAAAGCATAGATTCCTGAGTATGCTTCTCTGTAGAATAGTCCGTATGCGGATTGTATGCCGTATGCGCCGAATCCTGATTCATCCCATGGGTAATCCATGGCTTCGCCTGTCCAGACTTTTGCGCCTGTTAGAAGGTCGTATGCTACGTAGTATCCTTGGGTTGTTAGTATGGCGAATTTGCCGTGGTCTGCGACGTCGCATGAGGTGCTGTAGGGTACTATTTCGTTTGTTGTTATGTTCCATAGTACTTGTCCGGTTGTTAGGCTGATGCCGTATGCGTTCA
>CAZXGX010000130.1:0-4948 GCA_964640475.1 uncultured Candidatus Bathyarchaeia archaeon | reverse complement strand
GACGTTGGCTTTACGAGCCAAAGGTCGCCGGTTCAAGTCCGGCTCGGCCCACCATAAATTTCCCACAAGATCACGTTTTCTCTATTTAGCTCTAAGAATTGGACAGATCCGATAATACGCTGCTAATTGCTGCAGTTGCAGCCATTTTTGCTATAGGTATCGGTGGGGGATTAGGTGTTTTCTATTACCGCAAGCAGACAGTAAAAGTCGAAATTTGATTTGGAAAACCCTTTTCCCTTTTTTATTTTTTAATGCTTTTAGATAAAAAAAGCTTGAAAGGTAGAGTTATTCAGTTATTAAATTAAGAATTTTTCTAGGGTTAAAAATCACAAATCTGGCATTACGCATGTATCGACCAATCTTTGGGATAAGCCCCGTAGCATCCGTGCCTAGTTTGCATGTTATAACATGGTCAAAAAGTCCTAACGCTTCAGTACTAATAATATCGCGGTTAAGTCTTGTCCGCTCAAGGGTAGTAACTACATCGTCGCTTGTTGTGCCTAGAATAATTAATCGGTCTAGAAGTGAGTCTTGCCAGTTCTTGAATTTCTCAACTTGAGCTAAAGAAAGCTCAGCATCCATTTTGCCAGTTTCAATATCTATTGCCTTTACTTTAATTGTTATGGGCATGTCTGTATTAAGTCCGTAGAGTTCGGATATTTTCTTTAAGTCCACTGTTCTTCCATTAAGCAATTGTGTTTGCAGTGTCGTCAAGGGAACTGCTGCATAGATTGTTTTGGGTTCAAAAACGCCTACATCAACTGTTAAAACGTCAGGTTTATCATTTTTCTGGATGTAACCTTTAAACTCTGAACCTACCGTGAGGTTATCAGCGTTGACAGGGCAAGTTCCCATTAGTTTATTTATGTAGCTTTTTACTATGCCTTCATCTTCGCCTGAAACTTCAACTTGCACCCACTTGTTAACTGGGTTACCAATGATGGTGGCTTTTGCTTCTAAATCTTCAAAAGCCCTCTGCAGGTCAGTTGCGATTTGTTTTATTTGGCCTTGATTGAAGGCTTTAGTTAATAATGTTAAAGTTGTCACGTTTTATGCCTCAAGTAAACTTGTTATCTCATTATGGAGTTTTCTAACTCTTTCAGCTGCATTCTCCATATGTTCCTCTTGCAGCTGCTCAATAGTGACTTGCACTGGAATTTGTTTGTTGCTGTCAATACATTTATCCGCGTAGCACACGATTTTTTCCTCCAGCGTCTGAGGAATATAATTGTCTTTGGGCCAGCCTAGCCATTGAGCTTCTTCAGCAGTGATTCCTGCTCCCACATGCCTTTTAATAATCGAAATTACCTGTTCTGGTAATCCTTCTTCTTGTGCTATCTTTGCTCCTACGATTGAGTGGTCAACCTTGTGGGTTTTAGAACGACCTAAATCATGCAGAAGAGCGCCAGCTTCCACAAGCTGCAAACTGATTGTGTGGTTTTTTGCTTCTAATTGTTTCGCTAGCTGCAATGCTAATTTTGCTACAGCTTGACAGTGTTCGATAACTTTTGGTGAACAATTATTTTTGCAGAGAATCTCGATTGCTTGCTCCCGATTGGGAAGCTGTTTATTCACCGAGTTCCTTCCTTAAAATCTCCACTTTCTCTGAGAGTTTAATTATCATTTTTTCGTTTCCAAAATGCACCAGTGGTTTGCCGCATGTGTTGCAGTGGAAAACTACTTCAACTGCATCTTCAAAGGGAATTCTTTTGCATCCTGGGCTGTCACAGAAGTAGAAGTCATGGTTTTTCTCGTATTCAAGTCTAACGTTGAGTTTTTCTAAGACTCTGCGTTTCTGGCTTAAAATGAAGCCTTCCAGCTGGTCTGGTTGGAGCTTCCAGTGGAAGATGAACCAGCCTGTTTTGGGGTCACGGGTTCTACGAAGACTGACTAAGGAGTGATCATAAAGTTTGTAGAGGATTTTGCGGACGCTGTTTAGGCGGATGCCAGTTTTGTTGGCTATTTCGTCGTCCGTTATTTCTTCTACGCCTTTTAAATGCTCAATCAGTTTGACGGCTTCTTCCTCACCAAGCGCGGAAGCCACTTTCATTAAGGTTGCATCATCAATGGTGGATAACATACTCTAAATTCCCTTATAATACCTCTAATAATGGTATTATGTAAGATAAAACTCTTCGCACCTCACTTTATGGTTTTTCTTCATTAACCTTAATTTTTTTGCCACGCTGTTGAGGTATTATCTGCATTTTGCCTTTTTCAAACTCTACAGTTAACTCTTGGCCTTCATAGAAACGATCTAGAAATATCGCTAAAGCTGAACATTCACTATGCGGTTGATTACCTACTGCTATGTTGAAGTCTGAAACTTCGCTAGAGTAGAATTCTCCTGGAACCTTCTGGCTTCCAACTAGAAGCAGTAAGTTTTTGCCAGTTGCTCGTATCCGCTTAATAGCATCACTAGTTTGGATATTTTCACCATAAGCTGTTAGATGAACAATGATGCCGCCTTGATCTTTCCAGTTGCGGACAACGCTACGCCATGAGGTTCCCATTTCAAAGGTGAAATCTCCTCCCCAATGCTGAGTAATTCCCTTAACGGTTTTTTCGATTGATTTGTCTTCTATATCTGAGAGTATGAAGCCCGAAGCGCAAAGTGCCCTTGCTGTTAATGCGACGTGGGTAGTTAAGCGTGAGTCGCGGTGAATTCTGTGTCCCCACCGTAGGACAACGATCTTTTGTCTATTGAGGTTTGATGGCTGGTTCAAATTTTCCATTTAGTTTTTCCACTTTTCTTCTAATTTGTTCAGTGAATGATGGATTTGCTTCAAACTCAATTTGCACTTTATCGCCTAAGAATTCTTCTTTTTTGACTTCAGCTTTCTGATGAACCCAAGAAATAAACGGCATAGTCTCATTATTTATCGGTACACTGAAGCTGGCTTGCACATAATACTCGAGCATTCCAAGAATTTGCTTCTTTAATTCTTCCAGATTTGTACGGCGTTTTGCTGAGATTAAAATTGGGTTTTTAACTTCTGATTTTAATGTTTCAAGTTTTTGGTTTGTTTCTTCTTCTGATACGAGGTCGATTTTATTTAGCGCAGTGATTACTTTAATGCTGCCTGCTCCTAGGCGATCTATTGTGTCGGTGCAAACGTGGAGTTTCTTTTCAATTAATTCGATGGGTTCACTTAGGTCCAAAACGAGAATGATTAGGTCTGAGTAAATGGTTTCTTCTAGTGTAGAGTGAAATGCTTCAATTAGCGAAATTGGTAAACGGTCAATGAAGCCTACAGTGTCGGTTAAGAGAAATTTACGGTTAGAGAACTCTATCATACGGGTTTGGGTTGACAAGGTAGTGAAGAGAGATTTATCCACTCTTGCTGTCTCTTCTGTTAGGGCGTTGAAAAGCGTGCTTTTTCCAGAACTAGTGTATCCTGCAAGTGAAATGGATAAGAAGCCAAGTTCTATTCTTCTTTCCCGTTGGAGAATTCTTTTTGTTCTGATTGCCGCAAGTTTCTTAAGATTGGTTTGAACCTGCAATTTAATGGCGTCTCGGTAAACATCTGCTTCATAAGCTCCTAATCCCATAAAGCCTGGTTGCTCGCTGCCTTTAGATAGACGAACTTTTTCTCTAGCATGTTTGAGTTCGTTTTGCAGAGTAGCTAGCTGGATTTGAAGTTGGGCTTCAGTTGTAGTTGCGCGTCTAGTGAAGATTTCTAGGATTAGCTGGAAGCGGTCAATAATCTCGACTTTTGTGGCTTTTGCCAAATTATAGTTTTGTTGTGTTCGTAGTGAATTATCAAAAATTACTTTATTTGCGCCTGTTTCATCAACCATTCTGGCGAGTTCTTCAACTTTTCCAGCGCCAATCTGGTATCGGGAGTCAGGTGGACGAGTTTGTTCCATTTTGCCGACGACTGTGTAGCCGGCTGATTCAGCTAAGCTTTCCAGTTCTTCAAGGCTTGATAGTTCACGGTTTAGGCGTCTTTGAGCTATGATTGCTTTCGTTCTTTGGGCTCCTCCGAGTCTTTGAATTCGATTAAATCTCCCAAAGTCATTTCTTGGTCCTTAACTGAGATTTTTGGTCTTTCTTCAGGTTTTTCTTCTTCTATTGGGACTAGTAATGTGATTTTTAGTGTGCGTTCAAGCTTTGAAACTAACAGGTTGTTTGGTTCCATCTTGCCTAACTCTATATGTTTTAGAACAGAGGCTCTTTCGTTGATTTTTAAGCCTAAATCCTCATGAGAGAGACCAAGTTTTTCTCTTGCTGCCCTGATTTTTGATGCGAACCCTTCGATTAATTCTTTAGTGATCTCCACTTTAGCTACAAGCGGTTTTTTCTTTTGCATCATGGACACTGGTTTTTTAGCCTTGCTTGCCGCTAATGCAGCTGCTAATGGCGTTTTAGGCGCAGTTGGCTCGTCATAAATTACCTTACCATGTTTAGAGCATTCAACACATACGGTTAATTTTGCGCCTTCAATAACTGCCCTTATAGGGTCACTGTGAATTTTACGTCCGCAGACTTCACATCTCACCGTAAACTTTCACCTTTTCATTGTCTTTATTATTATGATAAGTTTATACTTATCGAAACTAAAAAAGGCATAATGACGGAGAATGTTTCTCATGGAGAACGCGCTTGGCAAAGTTAGAAGCATAGCTGATTACCAGTTCGGCAAAGGTGTAGGCTTTAAACTGTTTCCTGACAATGTTACGTTTGAGTATTCCAGAAGGACTGGAAGAATCCGCTTCATCAATTTGGATGGTGAACGCTTAGCAACATTGCGGCCAACTGATGGTTTGCTGTCACTTAGTATTAAGGCAGCACAGTTTGTTACAGAAAACTTGTCTAAAGATGCTAAATGTTTTGTGACAATAAAGAATGATGTTTCAAAGTATATTGCTGAAGGTGGAGACGTGTTTGCAGTTCACGTGGTTTCGGTTGATGATGATGTGGGTGCTAAAGATGAGGTAATTGTTC
>CAZXGX010000129.1:0-5008 GCA_964640475.1 uncultured Candidatus Bathyarchaeia archaeon | reverse complement strand
TCTTAAATATAACTGAATAAATTTACACTGATAAGGTCGGAGGCTAATGGTGGAGAAGTTACGTGTAACTTTAATTACTGGTAGAACAATCGATCAAGGCGTAGGCAAAGAAATGGGCAAAGGCTCACAAGAATATTTTGACAGCGCCTCAATTTGTTTTCTTGATCCAATAGACATCAAAAAACTTGGAATAAAAAGCGGTTCAAACGTTAAAGTAACCTCAAAATTTGGCTCCGTAATTCTTAAAGCAAAAAAATTTCCCCGCGGAGTCATGCCTGGAATGATATTCATACCCTGTGGACTATGGGCAAACGCCGTTTGCGGCGACGAAACCTACGGTATGGGTATGCCAATGTACAAAGGCTTCCCAGTTGATATTGAATCAGCCTCCGAAAAAACCGTCCTGACATTAGACGAACTATTAAAGGAACAATACGGAAGGTAAATCAAAATGTCCAAAGTAATAGAATCAGTTGTTTGCCCAATATGCGGCTGTTTATGCGACGATATCGAAGTAACAGTTGAAAACAACGAAATCGTCAAAATGAAGAATGGTTGCGCCGTCTGCGAAGCTAAAATGGTTCATGGGTATAAAAATGAAGAACGTATCTTAAAACCCATGATACGTAAAGACGGCCAATTAGTTCCTGTCTCAATGGATGAAGCAATCCAAAAGGCTGCACAAATCCTAACTGACGCAAAATATCCTTTACTTTATGGTTGGAGCAGCTCTACAAATGAAGCCCAACAAGTCGGTGTAGAATTAGCCGAAGAATTAGGCTCAGCATTAGACAACTGCGCTAGTATTTGCCATGGTCCATCAGTTATGGCTTCGCAAGAAATAGGTCTTCCAACAGCAACCCTTGGTCAAATCAGGCACCGAGCCGACCTAATTGTTTACTGGGCATGTAATCCTTGGACTTCACACCCAAGGCACGTAGAAAGATACACTGCCTTTACTGACGGTCGATTCGAAAAAAGTGAATTTCTGGATTACGTTCAAAAACTAAAAGGTAACTCAAGCAAAAAGAAAGTTACAGCAGCTCTTAGACGAACCAACATTAGATATCAACCTCCACCACGTCCAGATTCCTGCACCGTCAATGTACCCCCACAACTCATAAACAAAATGGGGCGAAAAATGATAGTCTTTGACGTAAGAAAAACTATGACAGCTGAAGTAGCAGACTACTTTGTTCAGGTTGAACCAAACAAAGACTATGAAATAATCGAAGCCTTACGATGTTTAGTTGCCGAAATCGATTTAGATGTCGAAAAAGTTGGTGGTGTCCCAGTTGACTACCTAAAAGATGTAGTTGATGCAATGGTGAATGCTGAATTCGGTTGCATCTTTTTCGGTTTAGGTTTAACTCAAAGTGCAGGCAGATTTAGAAATATCGAAAACGCAATTGCATTAACACGAGACCTTAACAGGCGAACAAAATTTGTAATCTCACCCATGCGAGGACACTTCAACGTTACAGGTGCGAACACGGTGTTTGCCTGGCAAACAGGTTACCCCTATGCAATTGACTTCTCACAAGGTTATCCCCAATACAATCCAGGCGAATTTACAGTCAACGATTTACTAAGACGCGGCGACAATGATGCAACACTAGTAATCTCCTCAGATCCTGGCGCTCACTTTCCTAAAGCTTCGATCCAAAACATGATGAAACATCCATTAATCACAATTAATCCCGACATGAATGCCATCTCAAGACTAGGTGACGTAGTGTTTCCAACACAATGGTGCGGTATAGAATGTGAAGGCACAGCTTATCGCATGGATGCCGTTCCGATTCCTCTAAAGAAAGTTGTTGAAGCACCACCAGATATACTCAATGACGAACAACTTCTTAAAAGAATACTTGAAGAAGTCAGAGTAATAAAAGCCAAAAATGGTGAAGTACAACCAAGAAAAGAATTGCCTAAAGCTAAGGTTTCAGTTAAACCTAAAAAACAAGTTAAAAAGAAGGAGGCTGTCTAAATGACTGAGATACTTATCAAAAATGGTTTTGTCATTGATCCATTAAATAAAATTGACAGCGAAAAAATGGACATTGCCATCAAAAACGGCAAAATTGTAGATAAGGTCAATGAAAGCAAAGCCCAAATTATTGACGCCACTGGATTAACCGTAATGGCTGGCGGTGTAGATATTCACAGTCACATCGCAGGTGCAGAAGTTAACATGGGTAGAATGATTCGACCCGAAGACCATTATAAAGATGTCGTACGAAAAACCGCGCTAACTCGTGCTGGCACTGGGTATTCAATTCCATCCACATTTGTAACTGGTTACCGCTATTCAACAATGGGTTACACAACAGTAATGAATGGCTCAATAGCACCACTAAAAGCTAAACATGCCCATGAAGAATTCAACGACATACCCCTAATTGACAAGGGTACTTATGTCTTAATGGGCGACTGGTGGTTTGTCTTAGAGAGCTTGGCTAAAGGCGACATTAAAGAATGTGCTCGGCACGTAGCTTGGATGCTGCAGAGCACTAAAGGTTACGCAATAAAAATTGTTAATCCCGGCGGATTAGAATCTTGGGGTTTTGGAGACAACGTTCATAGCATTGACGATAAAGTACCAAATTTCTGCATTACTCCACGTGAAATCGTGCGGGGCTTAGCTAAAGCTAATAAAATGCTTAACTTACCTCACACAATTCATTTGCACACTAACAATCTGGGAATACCTGGAAACTATACAACAACCTTAGAAACCATGAGAGCTTTAGAAGATTTATCAACAGATGGAAAACCTGTAGCCCACATTACTCATATGCAATTTGCAAGTTTCGCCGGTGATGGATGGGGCAAGTTTAGATCTGCAGCAGATGAAATCTCCAATTACATCAATGCACATAGCCACATAACCCTTGATATGGGTCAAGTAATATTCACCGATACTACAACTATGACTGCAGACGGTCCATTTGAGTATACTCTTTATACATTAAGTGGTCACAAATGGGTCAACAGCGACATAGAAACAGAAGCTAGCGGCGGCATCATCCCATTCCATTACAAAAAGAACAACGCCGTAAACGCCATCCAATGGTCTATCGGCTTAGAATTAGCCCTACTCATAAAAGACCCTTGGAAAATTTTCATGACTACCGATCACCCCAACGGCGGACCATTCTCTAAATACCCCAAAGTCTTAGCTTGGCTAATGAGCAAAAAAGCCAGAGAAGCAACATTAAAGAAATGCAACAAGAAAGCACAAAGAAAGAGCCTATTACCAACAATTGACCGAGAATTAACATTATATGAATTAGCTATTATGACCCGTGCAGGAACAGCTAAAGCTTTAGGACTCAAAAACAAAGGGCACCTCGGAGTTGGAGCAGAGGCTGATGTAGCAATCTTTAACATTAATCCTGAAACCACTGACATATCGAAGAAGTACAAAGCAGTTCGTAGAGCTTTTAGAAATTCAGTTTACACAATTAAGGATGGCAAGATCGTCGCTAAAAACGGTGAAGTAGTTGATAACACTACCCCTGGTAGAACTATTTGGGTTAATGTAAGAACCAAGAATCCTTGCAAAATCGATGATGAAATGAAACGCAAATTCAGAGAGTACTGGACTATCGAATACGATAACTATGCTGTTGCCGACCATTATGTAAAGGTTCCAGAAAAATTAACTGTAAAGGCAAGTGTCTAAAAATGATAACCTTAACACCCCTAAGAAAATTCGAAGTTCCACTTCAAGCAGCATGCATTAATCCAGACATCTTCGAAGGAAAAAGCGCTAAAGAAATCGCGGCACTACCCATTACCGAAGGCAACAGGAACATTACACTCGGAGACGCCTTTGAAATTACTGAAGATAAAACTGAAACACCAAACATAACAATCACTGGTGATGTCAGCAAAGTAAAACGAATAGGTCAAGGCATGAAAAAAGGCGAAATAACAATCAACGGTAATGTTGGCATGCATACAGGCGAAAGAATGGCTGGTGGAAAAATTACTGTAAACGGCGATGCAGACGGTTGGACAGGTAGTGAAATGAAAGGTGGAATAATCGAGATTCACGGTAACTCAGGCGACTACACAGCTTCACCCTATAGAGGTCAAAGTACAGGAATGAAAGGAGGCTTAATCATTGTTGACGGAAACGTCGGAACAGATGTAGCCTGCTACCTACACGGCGGCATTATTAAAATCAAAGGTTCCGCTGGAAGATTCCTTGGATACCACATGAGCGACGGAGCAATCTATGTTGAAAAACAATGCGAAGTACGTCCAGGCGCTTGCATGACAGGCGGAAAAATCATCATAAACGGCGTATTAGAAGAAGTACTGCCATCATTCACGATAGAGAGCATAAAACCAAAAGTTAAAGTGGACGATACACAAAGCGCACAAGGCCCCTTCTATGTATTCTTGGGCGACTTATCAGAACACGGCAAAGGCAAACTTTTCGTTTCAAAAGCTAATAATCCCGCTCTCAAATCTTTCGAAAAATTCCTATAATTTTACTTTTTTAAACTATATTATTTTATGTTACTTTATTTTTCAATTTTTGTCAAGTGGTTGAACTACTTGACATATTCAGGATTGTTTAGGTTAGCCGAATGACTTATGAACTTGACTGATTCAAAACTACCATCAGGCAAGGATGAAGTGTCATGCGTCAAGTTGATATGATTAGGCTTGACCTAGCAAATGGGACAGCCAAAAAAACTGTTGATTACATCGCAGAAGAGGTTCCCCTCCAAATCTCATTAAACTCATCCTATTCTTTCATAATTTGGTGTTCCCCTTCACAATTTAAGGAACTTGCAGTAGGTCATCTACTTGGTGAAGATATTTTAAAATCAGTTGATGAAATCGAAAGTCTGACATCAAACGAAACTAATAACACCTGTCAAATAAAATTAAAAACAAACGTAAATCTTGACGAACGCATAAAAAACAAACGCCGCGGAAATCGAATTATTCCACTAATAAAAGCTCCTACTTCAGCATATCAGCATGA
>CAZXGX010000128.1:0-5008 GCA_964640475.1 uncultured Candidatus Bathyarchaeia archaeon | reverse complement strand
TAAGGATTTATGAAGAATAAGCGTTTCTGAGTGGTTAATTAATAGTTAACTTTTTTGTGGGGCAAGGTTTTAATTTCACCTTGAAATCGATTGAGGGCTATGTGGCGTCTAGGATTCTTCTTCCATGAAATAGCGTTCGGGTTACTAAGTGTCTTCATACCACTGTATGTGGTAGTCTTCCAAGACACAAATATTCTAGGCGGGCCACTTGTCGCTTTGGGTGTAATGACATCTATAGCCGTGTTCTGCTCTATCCCAGGTTCATTTCTTTGGGGGTATCTTTGTGACACTACAAGACACTATAAAGCGTTTATTCTGCTTTCATTTTCTTCATCAGCAATCATTCTTTTTCTTATGACCCTTCCTTTTGCCCAAAATATTATAGTGTTTATTATTCTTTACGTAGTAATGCAGGTGCTACATGTTTCACATGAAGCGCCAAAAAATGTGTTGATCGCTGAACATTACAGCAGAGATGAATGGGAAAAATCTTACGGCTTCTATGAAGGACTAACTGAGATAGGTTTCATTGCTGGCTTAGTTATTGGTTTAATATTATTTTCCTCTTCACTGGTCTTTGGTCAAATTGCGACCACTACACTTTACTTATGTAGCGGCTTAAGCGCTGCCGCATTCTTATTAGCTCTGCTGCTTATTGCTGACCCAATGTTAATTTTTGAAAGACGTCTAGTTGGCATTGAAAGAAAACTTGATTTTACTCATCGAGGAATCGAATCATCCTCCAGACTCATGGATGGCTTAAAATGGGATGGCTCACTAAAGCAAGATCGCTTCTCAATATTTGCATTAGCCATTATCACTTTTTCTTTAGCTACAAGCATTTTCTTTACGCCGTTACCTATATTTTTGAACCAAGGCTTAGGATTACCCGGAAGCATGGTTTATGTTGCTTACATTCTTAACTCAGTTGGTGCAACTGTGGGATACTTCTTAATCAGTGGCCGTGCAAGGAACATGGATATAAGAAAACAGATGCCCCGCTTTGTGCTAATTCGCAGTTTATTGATATTCAG
The DNA here is from genome assembly GCA_964640475.1 of uncultured Candidatus Bathyarchaeia archaeon. Lineage (GTDB taxonomy): Archaea > Thermoproteota > Bathyarchaeia > Bathyarchaeales > Bathycorpusculaceae > Bathycorpusculum. Next base: position 3,974 of record CAZXGX010000128.1, on the reverse strand, counting down.
CTTGATTGGAGTGATTCAGTTTGCTATTTCTCCAACTATTATGACCTGCTTATTTCTAATCTTCATAGGTTTTGCATATGCGATGTATTATATTATGATGATTTCAATTTCAATGGAGCTTATACCTGAAGGAAAATCAGGCTTTTTTGATGGTCTAGTGGGTTTAGGTGCCGCAGTAGGTTCATTTTTGGGTCCTTACTTGGCAAATAACTATAATTATCTTCCAACATTCTTTGTTGCTGCTGTACTATTCATTATTGCATTCATAACCATAAAATTGGCAACTTGACCTTTTGTTACTAAAAAAAATGAAGAAAGAAAAGAGAAAGAGGATTTACTCTTTTTTAGTGCTTATTCTGTATGGACTCTGAACAAGTCGATATCTTCACGCATACTTGACGTTAACTCAAGGAAGTCTCTGACTGAACGTTCAATGTCTCTGGATTGTGTAACATATCTGCCAACTATGAGTATGTCTGCACCTTTCTCAAGTGCTTCTTTTGCTGTTTCTGGAACAATCCCGCCTGCAACCGCGATCAAGAATTTCTTGTTTGGGAACGCTTTGCGTATGATTTGAATTCGTTCAAGTCCACAAGAGCGACCTGTTTCTTGGTCAATGCCTCTGTGCAATATAATGACGTCTGGAAACTCTTTAAGTGACTGCAGTTTTTCAAGAACATTCTCGACGTTTAGCATATCAACGATTCCGTATATTCCAAGGCGTTTTGCTTCATGGATAGTAGCATCTAAGGTTTCTGGAGGTGCTAATCCTGCTGCAACAACTGCGTCTGCCGTATCCTCATAAGCAATATCTGCTTCAACCTTTCCAACATCTAAAGTTTTGAGGTCTGCTATCATGAATTTATCTTTGGCTACCTGTCTAAGGTCGCTGATTACTCTTGTTCCGTAGCGTTTAATGAGGGGTGTTCCAACTTCAATGATTATCCTGTCGCTGCCTGGTAATTGTTCAAGGACTTTCTTTGCTCCTTCTAGTGATGGCGCATCAAGTGCAATTTGTAGATATGGTGGTCTCCATAGGCGTGGAACTTTAAAGCCCATGATTGGATGCTTCGCGCGATCTTTGTCGTAGATTATCTTGTCTAGTGACGGATACTTATTTAGTGCACGTTGAAGTGCCATTTTTGTTGCGCCATAATTGTATTGGTAAATTTTACGGTAATCAGTTGCTTGTGGGTGGATGAAGACACTGCAGACAATAACCCATTCATCAAGTTTTGAGGCAGGGATAATGCCTTCTTCTGCAGAGTCCGCTATTGCTTTAGCTACTGCAGCTTGGGCTGGTCCAAAAATTTTTCCAGTATCATCCATGTTCTTTACTGTAACCTTTGGTACGATAAGTGTGTGTGGTTTAGGTGGTAAGTTTGGCCTGATCACTGCAAGAAGCGGTGTGTGACCAGCTGATAGACTGGTCATTCCATTTGCAAATGCTTGTCCAACTGGTCCATCTTTGTTACCCACCATGAGATCAATATGCGCAACTTCGTTTCCTTCACCAAGAAGCGCTTCACCGATTAAGAAAACGCTTCCTGAATACTCGTCTACGGCGCCATCAGCAGCATCTGTCGGTACACGATCAACAATTTCTTTGAAATCGACATTAAACTCTTTCAACCAAGAATAGAGAGTGTCTCTGTGAATATCCATTTCTTTGGCAGTACCGATTACTGTCGGTCTTGCCGGCTTGTTTTTTGCGCCTACCTCTTTTTTAGCTGCTTCAAGAACGGTTTTAATAAAAGCTTCCTTTGTTTCTGGCTTTTTGACGTCTACTCCCGACATTATGTTTACCTTCTTCGGCACTTGTATTCATTCATATATTTAATACTGTCGGATTACTAATTGAGATCTACGTTGTTCACTGTTGTTTTATAGGCTTGTTAACTAGTAAGACCTTTTTCTATTGACCTAAAGCGCAATGTTCTTTTTCAGTAAATCTTTATATTCTGTTTGCTAATTGACTTGATGAACTGTTAACGTATGAGGCGATACGATGTCGTGGATTAACTGGTTATGCATAGTTTTGATCTTTGCAGGAATTGGGCTTTTTCTTTATGGTGCCAACGTTTATGATGCAACAATCGGTTGGGCAGGATTCTATATGGGCATTGCCGGTATCCTGCTTTACATTGGCGCATACATTTATTTTGAAATAAAAAAAGGATCTGTTAAAGAGCCAATTCAGAACCCGTAGAGATCACCGTATTTTTTAGTTAAGTATTGCATGTACGGTTCTGAGTCTAAACCTTTTCCAGTTGCCTGTCTTATCAAGTCTTCTGGATCATAGAGGTTTCCTTTCCTGTGAATGTTCTCTTTGAGCCAAGAGTTAAACTCGTTGAGGTTTCCAGTTGAAAGTTGACTTCGCCAATTCGGCAGATCGATAGTTATTGCTTGAGCGATTTGTCCACTGTAAATGTTGCCTAAGGCGTAACTTGGGAAGTATCCATACAAACCGCTTGACCAATGCGTATCCTGCATTACACCCTCAGAATCGTTCTCCACTTTAACGCCTAAGTAATCTGCATATTTTTGGTTCCATAACTGTGGTAACTCATCTACACTAATTTTATCTGCAAATAAATCCCGCTCTAACTCATAACGGATAATTATGTGAAGATTGTAGGTAACTTCGTCAGATTCAATACGGATTTTTGAACGCTCAACACAGTTAATTGCATACATAAACTTGTCCAGTTTTATTCCTGAAAGGCTTGGAGCGATTTTTTGAATTTTAGGTAGAAAACCAGTCCAGAAATCTTTAGAGCGCCCAACCACGTTTTCGTAAAGTCGCGACTGAGATTCATGGATTCCATAAGAGCAGGTACTACCGATTGGTTGGTACCGCCATTCAGAATTTATATTTGAATCGTAAAGCGCATGGCCAGATTCATGGAGAACTGAGAAAAGAGAGTTTGCGAAATCGTTTAGGTAATAATGGGTTGTTATGCGGACGTCTTCGTAGCTTCCACATGTAAAGGGGTGTTCAGTTTCATCTATTCTGCCGTTTGCATTTGGCGATGAAGTGTCATATCCAAGAGTTTTGGTGATCAACTGAGAGATTTGCCTCTGAGCCTCCACGGGTACTGATTGGTTTAGAAGGTTTTTTTCAGGAGTCTTCTTTGATTCTTGAATCTTTTCCAGTAACAATTTTAGTTCATGCTGAAGATTGTTAAAAGTTTGAGTGATTTTGTCTGTAGTCATTTCTGGCTCAAACTTGTCAATCAACGCCTCATATGACGTCTTGGTTCCTTTTGCCTTCATCAAAAGGTCTGCAGCTTGCTTATTTAGATCGAGAAGCTTTTGAAATTCAGACTTGAGTTGGTTGAAGCTTTTTTGGGCTTTAGCTTTCTTCCAAGCGTTCACCGTTATTGTTTCTTGCTTTGCAAGGTCAGCAACAAGTTTTTCCGGAAGACTAGTTTGCTCAATGTAACTCTTGTTTATAAGGTAAACGTTACGTTTCTCAATCTGCCCAAGCGCTTCATAGTTTGGGTTTGATTGAATTTCTTTTAGAAGCTTTCCAATTTGTGGATTAGTGCTCATTTGATGCCCAATTCGGCTTAGGAGCTCTAGTTGTAAACTACGTTGCTCCACAGCCGCTGGCGGCATCATAGTTTCCATGTCCCAGTGAATTACGCCTTCAGCTGTTCCTAAAATCATGAGGGCTCTTACTTTTTCTAAAAGTTCATTGTAAATGGGCTTGATGTTACTTTGCATTGTTAGTTTCGCCTAAAGGTTTGTATTAAACCTAATACTTTACTTTTTAATTAGCAAATAGATACTTTTGTTCTACAATCGTTTATTTAAAGATGAAACAAAAATTGCACGATGTCCAAGGTTGATCTGCTTGTCACATATTGAACTACCAACTAGCAAAGCAGAAAATGATGTTGTTGTGGCACTAAACTCCTCTCAACAACTAATTAACTAAAAAGGTCCAAAATGCCATTTTTCAGAATAAC
>CAZXGX010000127.1:2819-5126 GCA_964640475.1 uncultured Candidatus Bathyarchaeia archaeon | reverse complement strand
ATCTGCAAGACTTTAACATGCAACAATGCAGTCCAAGTTGACGTCCAAATAAAACCATTAAACAATAAACTGATCGCTCAAGCTGCCCAATAAACCGCCTTTCTAGCATATGTCTCAATAAGATCATATATCGAGAATAATAACAATATCTATATTGAGACTCACGACAACATTGTTGTTTGAGTGGTCTACTTTGAACAATACAACACATGGCTTGATGAATCAAACACACACAACACTACTACCCTGCCCCTTAATCATCATCGGAACTGAGAAAGCTTCAAGTATACCAGACTTTAATTCTGTGGTTCTTGACAGCTTAAACACATTACTTTCATCTTTAGGCTGTAAAAAACAAGTTTTTCATCTATTAAAAGAGAAATATAAAATTAATTATTATACTGTTTCTAAAAATGTTCAAGCATTTACAAAGGCTTTAGAAGAAATTTTTGGAGAAGCCTCACCAATTCTAGAAATAAAAATGATGCACCTAATACATGATAAAGTACCAAAATTCAGCTATTATCCTGGAGAAGAAACGCTTTCATTTAATAGTTACTTAAAAAACCTCCAATATGGGTTTGCTAGAAACTTTTTCTAGGTTAGCTTTAAATTGAAACGTAAACAATACCTTTTTGTCGCTATGCAACACGTATAGTGCTGTTTGATCCAGATTAAGCAACTGTAAGATCTGTCGTCACACTTTGCGGGTTATTGTTTAAAAGTATTGGAGGATGAGGTAAGATGACAGTTGAACCTACAGAAATTCAGGCATTAACAAGTTTAGGTCTAACGGTAGTTCAAGCAAAAGTCTACTTTGCACTTGCAAGAACTGGCGTTTTAAAGATAGCTGATATCTCAAAGCAATCAAACGTCGCTAGGCCTGATGTCTATAGAACTTTAACTCAGCTGTATGACTTAGGTTTAGTGGAAAAAGTATTGCAGGTTCCCGCTCAATTCAAAGCTTTACCCATAGACGAAGGCATTAGAACGTTGCTGAAGAAAAAACAGGCGGAATATGAAAAAATTGAACAGGAAACCGCCGTGCTACTTGGATCTTTCAAAAAGAAAACTCCTCCTCTGGATTTGAATCTAGAAAGCAGTTATTTTGTCATGGTTCCTCCAAAAGAAGCAATAGTAAACAGGCTACGGCAAGCAATTAGGAATTCTAAACATGATGTGGATCTTGTCATAACCTGGAGGCGTTTTTTGAATGGTATGGGCGATCTTCTATCTGATGATTTACGCGACGCTGCAAAAAGGAAAGTGAAATTCCGTTTTATTGTCCAAAAGCCTCCTCCAGAAGTGAAACTGGATATTCCTCAAGTGTCCTGGGTTTTCAAAAAATTTCCAGTTCGTTTTATTGAGCATTTTCCTAAAACAGTATTCGGCGTCTATGATGATAGGGAGCTTTATATTATTGTAAATCCTTCCGCAGACTTATCAGCTTCGCAGGCGTTGTGGACAAACAATTCTAGTCTAATAGCTTTGGTAAAAGAGTTCTTTGAGACCCTCTGGTTGACTGCTAAAGCAGAACATTGAAGAAATTCAGGTTGGATTGATGATTATCTGTAGAGTTGATGGTTTTGGTTTATGGTCCTAAAAGTTGTTAGGTCTCATGTTCTTTTGGGAATCCTTTGCATGTGCAGGATTTCATGTCGTCAATGTCATAAAACGTGTTTATGAAGGAGTCGAGGTGTTCTTCGAGGGCTTTTTTACCTTTTTCTGTGAGGGAGTAGTGTTTGCTTCCATCGATTGCGAGAATGTTTGTTTCACTTAAGTGTTTTAGAACTGGGTATATTGTTCCTGGGCTAGGCTTCTTTCCTCGTCTCTTTTCTAATTCTAGCGCGATTTCTGCACCGGTCATCGGCTTCTTGTTTACTAGCCATAATATTAGAAATGAGAGGAATCCTTTGGAACCGCAGTTAATCATGATCTAGTCATGTCGGTTTATCAATATTAAAGGTTGTTGAATGGGTATCGTATTTCCGATATATTTATATCAACAACTCACATTATCGTATTTCCAATATCGTAAAACCAATATTGAGTATGGAGGTGAAAAAATGCACGACAACGAAGAATTCGCCTGCTGTGGTATGGTACACCCACGAATGTTCCTAACAAAAGAAGAAAAAATCACACACTTAAACAAATACAAAGAATGGCTACAAAACGAAGCAAAAGGAGTAGACGAAGCAATAACAAAACTAAAAGAAGAATAACTAACCACGCCAGTAACACTAAATTCTCCCCACTTTTTTGCTTCTAAAAAAGAAACGCCTAAAAAAGACTAAAAAATCAGTT
>CAZXGX010000127.1:0-2719 GCA_964640475.1 uncultured Candidatus Bathyarchaeia archaeon | reverse complement strand
AAATCAGTTTTCATATATTGATTTTGTCTTCATAAGGCTTTAACATCAAATTGAATTATTATAGGAAAATGGGGTTAAGAAGGAATGCATATGATGGCTCGCCATCACACAATGCAACTTCCACAAAATTCTTAACCCCCTCCGCTAACAATATTTTAAAACGTATCTTCTAAATTCCCACTTTCATTTCACCTTTATTGTCAATGTAAAAAAGAGATGAAAGCGATAAGTTGATTAATTGATAAAAGATTTGAACCACGGCGAGAATTATTTTTGGATAATTTACGGCAGTCTAATAAGCACAATAAACTAATCAGTGGCTTAGGAGACGCTGGATTTGAAAGTCCTGTTTATCGAACCGCCTAAAGACATATGGTTTGTCATGGGAGAATACCTGCCGCCACCCTATGGTATCATACAACTCGCTGCTTATCTGGAAAGAGAAATCGAAAATATACAAATAGAAATTCTAGATTGCAACGCAGAAAAAGTTGATTGGAAGAAGATGGAGGAGCGAATTGCGGCTTCGAACCCGGATATAGTGGCTTCAGCTTCTTTAGCTACATGCAATACTTATGCTGTTGTAAAAACTCTTGAAACCGCCAAACGCATAGCTCCAAAAGCCCTCACCGTAGCAGGTGGGCAACACTTCACAGCAACAGCCCAAGAAAGTCTCCAACTTTACCCAGAAATCGATGCCATCATTCGTAATGAAGGGGAGCAAACTTTAGTTGAATTAGTGATGACATATCAAAAAGGCGCAGGATTCCAAAACATTCAAGGCATCTCCTTTAGGACTAATGGAAAGATAATACACAACCCTTCGAGACCTTTGATTGCAGACTTGGAGGATTTGCCGTTTCCAGGCTACCATCTGGTTAAGGACAACATGTCCAAATACCACTTCTCTGTCATGGCGGGAAAAAGAGCGCCATATGCGCTTATTGAAGGAGCACGCGGATGTAACCACCAATGTACCTTCTGTACTCAATGGGGCCATTGGCTAGCTTGCTGGCGGCTCAAGTCAGCCAAGCGTATTGCAGATGAAATGGCTTATGTTAATCGAGAGTTTGGAAGTGAGATGATTTGGTTAACAGACGACAACTTTGGGACTGGACAGCGCCCTAAGGAGATCGCTGAAGAAATCATCGCCAAACAGTTACCCGATGATGTGTCGTGGTTTGTTCAGGCTCGATGCGATGACATAATTCGCAATAAGGACCTTCTTCCCAGATTAGCTAAATCAGGATTAAGCTGGGTATTACTTGGAGTAGAGAATTCGAGTCCTGACACACTTGACTACTTTAAGAAAGGCATTACTCCTCAAGATGCAAAAATGGCAGTGCGGTTGCTGCAAGATAACGGCATAATGGCTCATGCAATGGTCATTATTGGTAACCGCAAAGAAACTCACCAATCCATCCTACAACTTCAAGAGTTCGCCAACGACTTAGACCCTGACTTCCTCATGTTTGGTATCCTAACGCCTTTTCCAGGCACAGAAATTTACGCTGAAGCTGAACGTAACGGATGGATCGAAGATCACAACTGGAACCACTATGACATGATTCACGCTATTATGCCAACCGAAACGCTTTCCACGCATCAAATACAAGAGGAACTTTATGGCTGCTACCGCAACTTCTACGGCTCCTGGAACAGGAGATTCAAGGGACTGTTTTCAAGCAATCCAATGAAACGACGCACCTTCCGACACATGGTAGCATGGGGAGTAGTGGGCAAAGTCAAATCGTTGTTCTAGGTGAAAATAATGCTAAATTTTGAGTCTTCAAAGTTTTTCTTGCTGTTTTTAATAACTGCTTCAGTTTTTGGGTTAGCACTTGTTCCCCTTCTTTTACTCCAGCCTAACTTACAAGGAGACCAATTGTCATTTCGACGTCCACTCATAGGCGTTTTATACAGTGTAGTCTGCATCATGGGCATAGTGGCAGTGTTTTATCCAGGCAAATGTCGTATGATGTTCCAAAAACCAAAAATTTCATCCAACTCCAGAAAACCATCTGCATCAACGATACAAATTAAAGGACATCATCCAGACTGTGAAGAGTTCTCAAATAATCGGATCACAATTGGGGACTCGGTTTTTTGTGCTGCATGCAGCGGTTTATTGATCGGGGCAATTGCCTCCTTGATTGGTATAATCCTTTTTTCTTTAGGCTTTTTTGATTTGGGAACTGGGAACCTTTGGGTTCTAGCAGCAGGGGAAAGTTTGATACTTGTTGGATTGTTCCAAATAAAGATGAAGGGCTACGTCAAAATGGTAATGAATGCCCTGTTCGTAGTTGGCTCTTCTATTATTCTGATCATAACGGATTTAATTGGACAGAGCCTGTTGGTTGATGCTTATGTGCTTGGATTAATCGTTTTTATGCTGTGTTTTAGGATTTTGCTATCAGAATGGAATAATAAACGAATCTGTGTGACATGTAGGCTTTGCGTTTAGGGCAGGTTAGGGGCGTTCGTTATATTTTCTGCGACTAAAAACTGCCCCTGCTATTATGAGTACGCCAAAGATAATTATTATAATTGGCCAAATGTCTATCGATATGCCGTAGGCCGTTTGTAGAAACAAGTTTAACCCGATAATAATTATGATTACCCCTATAATCATGCTAACAATCATGCCGCCGTTGGGTAAGCCAAAGCATTCGCTTTCTACTTTGCGATAGTGTTCTCGGTCGCTTCCGGGATAACGTTG
>CAZXGX010000126.1:3197-5189 GCA_964640475.1 uncultured Candidatus Bathyarchaeia archaeon | reverse complement strand
TTGTTGAGTCCAGGTCCTAAATAACAACAACTTACAGTTTGTCTCAAAAATTGTTTTTCTAATGTTGTCTAAAACAATTGTTATTAAAATTACTTGAAAAGAGCTGATGCTGTGGTGTATTTATTGTTTAATTTCGTTTTTTTGATTTGGATATTGTTTTGTTTTTTGTTAATTTTTCGTTGTTTTGTATTGTGTTTGATAAGTAATTGTCTGTTAAATTGTCTAGTTTTTCTTTTTGTTTTTTCTTTTTTCTACCTCTCCAGTCTATTGTTAGCATAAAAATGTAAGGTACCGAGAGGTATGCTGCTGCAAAGATTGGGTTACTAAATAAGCCTCCATACCATGAAGAGTACACTGTTGTTGGATCTGAAATGTCGTATCCATAGCCTTTTACAACGTCAATTACTACGAAGGCTGTTAGTGTGATTATTAGACATACTAGAAATTGGATGAATACACTTCTTTCCTTTCCCAGAATAATTTGTGGTATGATTGAGGATAATACGAATACCCAGGCGAAGGCGTATATGAAGACAATCATGTCTACTCTGCCAGTTAACCATGCGCCCAAGTAAGGTATGTAGCCGTTTAGTGAGGTTGTTACTGTTGTTACTGCGATTTGAGTGAAAAGTTGATAGCTAACCATTAGCACCCATGAGATTGAAAGATATGCAGGAGTAGCTACTAACGCTTTTGCCAGCTTGTAACACCTACATTACGAATGGCGTATTAAGATATAAGATTTGCTTTTTTGGGCTAAGGATAACGACTCAACAATAAAACATTAAATACCTCACATTGCCTAACCATTTTCATGTCTGCATTGGCACCAAATTGTCCATGCCCAAAAAAAGAGTGCAAACACCACCGCAATTGCGAAGAATGTGTCAAGTACCATAAAGTAAAGAATGAATTGCCATACTGCGCAAGGTAAATTTGATGAAGATTACCGAGATTGAAGCTTCAAAGAAACGAGAAAAAATTCAGCTCTATTTCTGGAACATCGTTGGTTTAGTTGAGCATATTAATTTGCCTAAATTGGAGGATGCTATTCGAAAAGAGTTCCATACGCAAGATGACCGGGTCATTAAAGCTCAAATTGGTCTTATGCAGTCTGAAGCAAGGATTAAAGTGGAAACAAAAGTAAAGGTTTGGATAAAACAGCCTGAAAATAAAGTGTAATTCAACGTATTTTCATTTTTTAGGTTCGCTATTTTTGCCTCTGAATTTCTCAGGGTCAATTTGAACGCGTTTACCGCCTTTAATTACGTAAAAATGAAAATCGTATTCTTCACAGTATTTTTTCAAGTCAATGTAATCCTTCTTGTTGCCCTTAAACATGTCTTCAGTTGCAACTTGGCAAATTCGGGTTAAGCACCCTTTTTTCTTGGCTACAACATCTGGAACAAACGAGCCAACCTTTGAAGGTTTATCCCAACCTTGCAAATTTGCGTTTACGTCCCATTTTTCTTTTTTAAGTGCTTCAGCAATCTCTAAAACGCATGAATCATGGGACTCATCTGTTTTTTTCTTACTCAATAAAGCCACCACATTATATCAAAGATTAAAGTTCTAATTAAGATATATGGGTAAATTGAATATTACAGAAAATAAGGGGTTCTTTTTTAGTAGAAAATAAGTTTGATAAAAAGAGAATGTAGTTTGGCTTTACTTTGTTTGTGTTCTAAGTTTTAGCGTTCAGTAGCTTTAAACCAAGTAACACCAGAACTGCTGCTGCACCTAACTCTACCAAATTCCATAGAACATCTATAGCAATATCAAGACCTGAATTGTGTGCAAATCCGTATTCTCCTAGATAAAGAAAGCCTGATATTGAACTAAAGAAGAATGTTCCAGCCCACAACAGTAAGAAATAGGCTAGCAGTTTTTGTTTAGACAAGTTATTTACTATGTTATTTACTTCTCCCATTTTTTTGCCCTCTCGTTTTTATTGTATAGTTTTGTTTAAAAAACTTGCTAAGTTTTTGATTA
>CAZXGX010000126.1:0-3097 GCA_964640475.1 uncultured Candidatus Bathyarchaeia archaeon | reverse complement strand
CCCTCTCGTTTTTATTGTATAGTTTTGTTTAAAAAACTTGCTAAGTTTTTGATTAGATCATATAAAAAGCTGTCTTTTTCTCCCATAAAATTATTTGATTATAATTTTTTGAGGCCATTAGGTTCACTGAACATAGTCACCTATTATGCATAAAAAGAATAACCAAAATTAAAGTATTATTTATTTTTCCGTTTGATCAGCAGCAGTCCAACCGCCAACAATATTATGCCTAATGGAATAAGCAAGTATGGTAGCCAACTGTACATTGGTATTCTTGAGCCCAACTGGATTTCTGCATCAACACCTGCTGAGCCGTCCGTGTTCATGATGACAAGCATACCCATTTTGTCGCCTGAATTATTTGGGCTACAGTACAGTGTTGATGTGTCAACTATTGTGGCGGTGTCAAGCCATATTCCCTGAGGTAGAGGCATTACAGGATAATTTTGGTTTACGATCTGAACGTTAGTAATGTTTAATGCTGCTTCATACGCTCTTGCATGGTAATTCCATCCGGCTGCAGGTGTCGCGTATTGATAGTTGCCTGTGTAGGCGTTTACTGTTCCTGCTGCACCCCATCCTGCAAAGACATCGTTGTTGGAATCTGTCGAGGTTATAATCCATTTTAGGCGTGCTTCAGATACTGGAGCTCCAACCCAGAGGACAAAAGCGTTAGAATCCGTTTGTATGTGGTATGTGTTGCTTAACGCGTAGCCTTCAGAATCGTTTGTGGTGTTGAGGTACATTATGACTGCGCCTGCAATCAAGGCGACCGTGCCAAGTAGCAGTACTAAAACACTGACTATAGTTAACAATATTTTCTTTTTTGAAGCATTCAAGTTAGCCTTTCCCCTTTAAAGCAGTTTAACTGTGTGTTCAAAATAAAAGGTTATCGAACAAACCCATGATTTGTTATAAAAATTAGGTAAAAATTTGAAGCAATAAAGAAAAGCATATTTTATTCAAAAAGTAATTAAATTACAATGTCTAAAGGTTTCGAAATAGTTTTTTTCCTCATGCTTCTTGCTTTAACAACGACAAGCATCGTTGTTTCGGTTAAACTTGCTAAAGCAGAAAACGGCAGAACCCTGATTGTCCCCCAAGACTTCGCAAGCATTAACGCCGCACTCAGTAATGCTTCTCAAGGCGACACTATCCTTGTAAAAAGCGGATTTTACCATGAAAACCTGATAATCAATAAACAAGTGTCGTTTGTGGGTGAGGATAAAGTGGCAACAATTATTGACGGAGGTGGAAAGGGAACGGTTGTTTGGATAAACGCAGACAAAGCAACCTTGAGCGGTTTTACTGTGCGTAATAGTGGGGGTGATTTTACTGACAGTGGCATATACGTTAACGGTTCAGAAGGCATAACACTTTCAGACAATTTGGTAACTGAAAACAACATTGGCGTTTACCTTAGCGAGTCAAGTAAAAGTACACTTAAAGAAAACACTTTATTGAACAACAAATTCAATTTCGGTGTCTACAGCAGCAATATAGACGGTTACATCCAAAACATCGACACCTCAAACCTTGTAGATGGCAAACCCATAGTTTACTGGGTTAACCAAACAGGCAAACAAGTCCCAGCCAACGCGGGTTACGTCGCCGTCGTCAACTGCTCGAGCGTAACTGTTAGCGACGCGTCTTTGGAGAAGAATTGGCAGAACCTGCTTTTTGCCTACACTAAAAACTCCACAATCACAAACGTGTCAAGTACGCTGGGTGAGGATAGCATTTGGCTCATTGAAAGTAACGGCTGCACGCTAAGAAACCTAAACGTTACAGGGAACCTTTGGGGAGGCATCGCGTTTGTTAACTCGTTTGACTGTACGCTTCAAAGCAGCACCCTTAGAGGCAATGACGGCTATGGCTTGTTTTTGTCGGATTCTTCTAACAATCAGTTTTATCATAACAATTTCATTTCTAACCCGAGGCAGGCATGGCTTTATGGGGAAAACAGTAATAGTTGGGATAATGGGTACCCAAACGGTGGCAATTACTGGGACAACTACACGGGTGTAGACGAAAAATCGGGGGCTAACCAGAATGTGACTGGAAGTGATGGCATCGGCGACTCACCAGTTATTATTACCCAAAACAACGTTGACAATTACCCCCTAATGACACCCTACAATGAGCAGGCACCAACGCTTACGCCGCTACAATTCGAGTTTTCACTCATAGGAGCAATCGCAGTAGTGAGCGTCCTTGTAATCTTCATCGTCTATTACGTAAAAAACAGCGCCAAAAGAAAACAGCAAATCAATCCACAAGGAGGCACATAAAAACGCAGGCAATCAAGAAGTATTCAAACGTAATTTGGTTTATAATTATATCAGTTGCATTCGCGCTTTTCTTGTACTGGATTACCGTGGCGGTTTACGGGTTTGGCGACTGGCTGTTTTTAACGATTAATATTGTGTTTTTTGCTGTTTTCTTAGCGTTTATCCAGTTTCGCCGAAAAATTGCAAGGTTGCCGGCAAGTGCCACTTTGGCGTTCATTATAGCTCTGTATGTTGAAATGTATGGAGTACCCTTAACTGCATACTTTTTCACTTGGGCACTTGGCTACGATAAAGTGTACATGCTAGAATACCTATTGGTAGGTGTAATAGGCGTTGAAGCATTTACGATTCTTTTCCATTGGTTCCTGTTACCTGTCTCAAACATTATGATGCTCGTGGGATTGCTGTTAATTGTTTTTGGCTGGAGAAAAATCCATCAAGCCAAAGGCACACACCTAGTAAAAGAGGGCATCTACCACTACATTCGCCACCCCCAGTATCTGGGTTTCCTGATGCTCACTTTGGGCATGAATATTCAGTATACTACAATCCCTACGCTTCTCATGTGGCCTTTACTCATTATCCTCTACTACCGATTGGCAAAAGAAGAAGAAAAGGAAGTTTCAGAAAAATTTGCACAAGAATACGAACAATATAAAAAGGAAACACCGATGTTTTTCCCAAGGCTTATCCATAAGAAGTAATGTCCTAAGACGACCGAATCTTTAGCTTACCCTGGGTGTAGTAGGAGTGGTGCGGTCGCCGGGATTTGAACCCGGGATCATTAGCTTGGAAGGCTAAAGTCC
>CAZXGX010000125.1:0-5222 GCA_964640475.1 uncultured Candidatus Bathyarchaeia archaeon | reverse complement strand
TGCAATTGCAGTTTTTCAGCGTTTGTTTTAAGCTTCAATTATGGGCAAAGTTTTTTACTTTAAAAGTGGCAAATAGTCAATCCGTATAATCTTTATTAACTATATGAATTAAGGATAAAACAATAGAGGTTCTCTAACTGAAGATTAATAGTCAAGAAACAGCTTCCCGTTTCGTGGAAAAAACGCATCTCATAAAATTACGGTTGAAAGCCATGCGTTCAGGCGTATGGTACAGAGCCCTAAACAGAATAGACAGAGTGCTTGTAGATTTAACGATAAAAGTAGCAAAACCAAGCATCCACAGCCGATCGTTGATAAACCAGTTGCTAACAGTAACTACGAAACTTGAATCTCTTCTTGAAAACAAACTTTCCCGAGTGACAAGAGACTTTGGCTTTCCGCTAGTCTGCAAACTAAGTCTAATTGCCCAGAAGTGGGGCAACAAGTGTGCTCAAGATTGGAGCAGCGACTTAGGTTTTGCAAAGTACCTGGCGGTTCTAAAACTAAATTCTAATCTAAACACGTAGGCTTCAAATAAGGAACCTGCTTTGGAAATTATTAATATAGCTTTAATCTGTGTTTTCGTAGTTATCTATGCTTGGGTACTGTATAATCTGCCTATTTTGGCAATGGGTGTAAAGAATCTTCGTTTAACTAAGCATAAACAAAAGATTCAATTCGAGACAAACTCTTCTTTGCCGACTTTCTCAATAGTTGTTCCTGCTAAAAATGAAGGGAAAACTATCGGTAGATTGCTTGATTCGCTTTCTAATCTTTATTATCCAACTGAAAAGTTGGATGTTGTTGTGGTTGTAGATGGTTCAGATGATGATACTCTTGAAATTTGTGAGAAATATGCAAGTAGCCATGGTAATTTCCAAGTGTTGCTGAAGCCAGTTTCTGCTGGTAAACCGTCTGCTTTGAACTTTGGAGTTCAGAATACTAAAGGTGAATTTATTGCTATTTTTGATGCTGATAATGTTCCGGCTAAAGATGCTTTATTGAATGTTGCTAGATACTTTAATGATTCTAAGGTTGCTGCTGTTCAAGGAAGATGGATGTCTATAAACTCAAAAGAAAACATGCTTACTCAGTTTATTTCGTATGAAGAAGCAGTCTGGTGTGAAGCTTACCTGCGTGGAAAGGATGCTTTGGGTTTATTTGTTCACTTAAAAGGTAGTTGTCAGTTTATTCGGAGAAGTGTTCTTACGCAGTTAGAAGGGTTTAATGAGAAAGTGCTCTCGGAGGATATGGAATTATCTGCTCGTATAGCTGAGAAAAATTATTTGATTAAATATGCTGGTGATGTGTGTACGTGGCAAGAGAGTCCCTCAACGCTTACTGCATTGTTTAGGCAGCGGACTAGATGGTTTAGAGGAACCATGGATGTTGCTGTTAAATATGGCCGTTTAATGGCGAAGATAAACTTGAGAAACCTGGATGCTGAAGCAACCCTATTTGCCCCATTCATATTGATTGCTTCAATGTTATCTTATGTTATGGCTTTTGGGGTTTTTCTGGTTGAGTACCCGTTTAATGTAATTTGGAGTGCTTTCAATATTTTCTCGTTAGTTTTAACAACTGCTTCTGTTTTGCTTTGTGGTGCTGCGTTAATTTTTGTTTCTAAACCCGTGAAAGTAAGTAACTTGTTGTGGTTGCCTTTTGTTTTTGCTTACTGGTTCATACAAAGTTTCATAGCTCTTTACGCAGGAATATTAAGTCTGTTCCGTAGACCTAAAAACTGGTCAAAAACTGAAAAGAGCGGTGCCATTACTGACCCCGCGTTTATCGTGGAAGATTCCTTATGCATAGAAGAATGAGTGTTTTAGTTACTGGCGGAGCCGGCTTCATTGGAAGTCACCTAGTTGATAGACTGGTGGATAGCGGTTACGATGTGCGTGTAATTGATAATCTTTCAACTGGGAACTTGTCAAACATTCAAGGTCACATTGACAGTGGCGAAATCGAGTTTGTTAAAGGCGACATTAAAGACACCGAGCAAGTAAAGAAATGCGTCAATGGTGTTGATGCGGTTTTGCATTTGGCTGCAGTGACAAGTGTACCGTTTTCTGTTTCAAACCCCACTTTTACTTATGAAACTAATGTTAATGGAACAATTAATTTGCTTGCTGCTCTTGCTCATCAGAAGGTTGGAAAATTCGTGTTCATTTCTTCTTGTGCAGTTTATGGGGAACCCCAATATTTACCTGTTGACGAGAAGCATCCTGCTAACCCGATTTCGCCTTACGCGGATTCTAAACTTTTAGGTGAATACTACAGTTTAGGTTTTCACGAAAACAAATTGTTGAAATCGGTGGCTTTACGGTTCTTCAACGTTTATGGCCTTAGACAAGGCTTGAACGATTACAGTGGGGTAATCACCAAGTTTGTTGACAAAATAAAGCAGGGTTCATCCTTAACCATTTATGGGGATGGCTCTCAAACCCGTGATTTCGTGCATGTTTCAAATATTGTTGACGCTATCATGTGTTGTCTTGAAAATGAAAAAGCTGAAGGCCAAATTTTTAACGTTGGTTCAGGCAAGGCAACTTCGATTGAGGATTTAGCAAAAACTCTGCTTAAACTGGCAGATTCTAATTCAAAGATTAATCATGAAGCACCACGGCAAGGCGACATTAAACACAGTTACGCGAATGCTTCTAAATTAGCTGAACTCTTGAATTATCGAGCAACAAAGAAGCTTGATGATGGTTTACATGAAATACTTGTAGACGCTAAAGCACTAAAACCCCAAAAGGGCAGAAAAAACAGAACTTGAACTTCACACCAACTTTAAACCTTAGCAAGTTTAGCGATATCAAACTGTTAGGTCTCTGTGTTTCTATAGGTTTCTTAATCAGGTTGGTCCCAGAATTGCTTGCTTATAGTACACCCATTGGTTTTGACACAATCTACTATGGCTATGTAATGAAAAGCGGCGTTATACTTTCTAACTGGACCAACATCTTCACGTCAACATGGCTGCTTAACGCGTTAATTGTGCCACTCTACAGTGTCTTCCAAGGTGACCCTTTTATTCTGCTTAAGATTGTGGCGCCACTGCTGTTTGGTTTAAACGTGGCTGGAATCTATTGGGTTAGCCGCAAAATGCTGAATTGGAGCCCAAAAATGGGGCTTTTAGCTGCAGTTTTTTTTGCGTTACAGTTAGCTTCGCTTCGGATAAGTTGGGATCTGCTGCGGAACACTTTGGGTTTAGGTATTTTGTTGTTTGCTTTAGCTTACACTAAAGAGGTTGATTCTAAACGTGGTTTTGCACTTTTTTCTGGATTATCTTTGCTTTCTGTTTTTGCGCATGAATATTCTGCAGGAATTTTGATGGTTACCGTTTTTGGTTTAGTCGGATGGAAGTTTGTTAAAAAACAGATTAACCGTACCTACAAAATGTTGATGTTGGGGCTGGTTCCTGCATTATCCGTTTTCTTAATCGGCATTTATCTTAAAATAAATCCTATACGTTTTGCTTCTCAATCAAACGTTATAAGCGCTGGAGACACAGTGACTGGTAGTCCAGGATTGTTCTTCTTAACTAATTACCTGCAAGTACTAGATTCTGTTGATTACTATTCAAGCTACTGGAATCTCGCCTTAAGTGTTGGGTTACTTTTTGCTACCCTCTTTTTGCCTTATATTTATCTAGTTAAGAAAGGGTACTTCAAAAACACGGTTCTAAGCATATGGACAATTCTGCTTTTAATTGGTGCTTTCGGCTGTTTGATAATGCCTTTTTTTGCTTTACAATACTGGCATCGATGGATGTTCATGCTTGTCTATCCCTTCAGTTTTTACGCTGCTTTTGGTATTGCCAAAATTGTTAGGTCATCTAATCCTGGAAAAGTGCGGTTTTCATCATTATTTTCAAATAAGAAAGTTGCCTTCATGATTTTGTTAACGCTATCTTTGGGTACTGCTTACTTGTTTACGCCCTTAACAATGCTTTACGCTAACAAGAGCGTGCCCAACATTACTGGGAACTTTCTTTACTTCTCTACTGACCCTGCAGTGCCCTATCAGGATGAACCAAGTGTTGTTGAAGCTATGACTTGGTTTAACTCCAATTCGGTTGGGAATTCATGTGTTATTTTACAGCATCACTTTTTTGAATATGGCAGGTTGTATCTGGATAATTCTGTGAGGATTATGCATTATGAAGTGGATGTTGATTCGGCAGTTGCCAAGACGTTTGATTTAGGATTTAGCAATGTCTATTTTGTTTGGTGGAATACGCCGATTGGTTGGAATGAAGCTCCTGTTCCTTCTGGGTTTGTAGAGGTTGCCGATTTTGATAGAATTTCAATTTACAGTTACATGAAGGCTTAATTATGGTTGAAGTTGAAGAAACAAGAAAAATACTAGATAAGGTAGAAATTGATCCGACTGCTCTGTTTGTTGTGGCTGGGATTCCAGCGTTTAATGAGGAGCACTCGATTGCACGTATGGTTATTGAAGCGCAACGGTTTGCTGATGCAGTAGTTGTTTGTGATGATGGCTCGTCTGATTTGACGGCGAAGATTGCTGAGCGTTTAGGCGCAGAGGTTATTCGTCATGAACAGAACATGGGCTATGGTGCTGCTATTAGAAGCCTTTTTGAGAGGGCTATGGATTTTGGTGCTGACATACTTGTTACTCTTGATGGTGACGGGCAACATAATGCTTCTGAAATTCCGTATCTTATTCACCCGATTAAGCAGGATAAAGCGGACATAGTTATCGGCAGTAGGTTCATGGATGCCAAGGGAACTGCTGAGATGCCTTTCTATAGAAAAGTTGGCGTTCAACTAATTACAAAAATGGTTAATGGTTCGGCGAAAAATGATTTAAGTGACTCTCAAAGCGGTTTTAGAGCCTATAATCGTCAAGCTATGCAGCGTCTTTGTGTTTCTGAAGTTGGCATGGGTGCCAGTGTACAAATTCTAATGGATGCAAGCAAACTAAATTTGAGAATTCATGAAGTGCCCAGCACATGCAAATACGAAAACGGTGATGTCCCCACTTCAACTGGCAACCCGCTTGCTCACGGTGTTAGTGTAGTGATGTCATTAATTCGCATAGTAGTTGAAGAAAGTCCCCTACCTGTTCTAGGTATTCCAGGTTTATTGTGCCTTTTTGCAGGATTAGGATTTGGCCTCTGGATGCTACAGCTTTACGCTACAACTCACTCAATAATAACCAACGTTGCTTTAGCATCATTTACGTTTGTTATT
>CAZXGX010000124.1:0-5438 GCA_964640475.1 uncultured Candidatus Bathyarchaeia archaeon | reverse complement strand
AGCCCGATGACTGAGGATGAACTTCGAAATCAAGCAGCTATAGCCATTTATATTATTGAGAATATGCAAACGGATATTCTCTACATTATGGCCCCTGGAACAACTACACGAACTATAAGTGACTTATTAGATCAAAAGAAAACCCTTTTAGGTGTAGATTTATTTCTGGACAAGAAAATAATCGCAAACGACGTAAACGAAAACCAAATTTTCCAAGCCATTAATGATAAAAAAGCCAAAATTATTGTTACGCTCATTGGTGGTCAAGGCTTTGTTTTTGGAAGAGGCAATCAGCAGATAAGTTCAAAGGTCATCAGGCAGGTCGGTTTAGACAACATTATAGTTGTTGCCACAGCAAGTAAACTAAGTAATCTTAAAAGCCTCAAAGTTGACACAGGTGACCCAGAGCTAGATGCCACTTTTAGGGCAAAGAAACTCAAGGTAATCTTTGATTATAAAGCTTGGCAAGAAATGCCTGTGGAATAAATTGCCTTCGCTGGGAATCCTAAAATATTAAGACTACTGTAACTCTTAGTATCAGGTGATTAAATGTGATTCCAATTAATATGCCTAGAATCGGTGAGGAAGAAGCTCAAGCAGTCTTAGAAGTTATCCGTAAGGGGCCATTAACTAACGCGTTGGGTGCAGGTCCAAAGGTATTAGAGTTTGAAAAAAACTATGCCAAATTTGCTGGTGTAAAACATGCGGTTGCTGTAAACAGTGGTACTGCAGCGTTACACGCTGCTCTTTCAGCAGTCGGGATCAAACCCGGTGACGAGGTTATTGTACCCAGCTTTACATTTGTTGCTACAGCAGAAGCAGTGGTTCTAGCGGGAGCTAAACCAGTTTTCGCTGACATTGACCCGGAGACTTATACACTCTCACCTCAAGATGTTGAGAGGTCAATAACAAAGAAGACAAAGGCAGTTCTGCCTGTTGACTTGTATGGTTACTCAGCAGATTGGGAGCCTTTACGAGAAATCGCAGAAAAATACAGCTTAGCGCTGGTTGAAGATGCTGCTCAAGCTCACGGTACTACTTATGAAGGTAAACCAGCTGGGTCGTTTTCGGATGTTGCCTGCTGGAGTCTGTACGCAAGTAAGAACATTACTACTGGAGAAGGCGGCATGATAACCACTGACAGTGACGAAATTGATGAGAAATTACGATTAATTAGGAATCATGGAGAAAAGGCTAAATATGCTTCACTTATGCTTGGAAATAATTATAGAATGCCAGAATTGGAAGCTGCCATAGGTATAGTGCAATTGGGAAAGCTACCCTTGTTTACTGCTAAACGACGCCAAAACGCTCAGCAGTTATCTAAAATGCTTGAGAAAACAAAACGCCTAAAACTACCAATAGAATCAGAATCACGACAGCATAGTTGGTACCTGTACACAGTGAGACTAGATGGCACAGAAGAAGAGCGAAACCTGATCATAAAAGAGTTGAAACATAAAGAGATCAGCGCCGAAGCCTATTACGTAAATCCAATACACACAATGCCATTTTATAATGACAATTTTGGCGGATGTAAATTGCCTGAAACTGAGAAAGCAGCAAAGCAAGTATTCTCCATACCAGTTCATCCAGGCGTAACTAGTGAACAAATAGAATACATTGGTAGAACCCTTTTAGGTCTACTATAATCTATTTCCTTTTTAATCCAATTTACTGTTTTAATCGCTTACTTGATTAAAAGGGACTGTAAAGAGTTAAATATTCTCTTTGAATACTACTTAGTAATTCTCCAAGAAATATTTGGATATTTTCTCTTAGGGATGCAGGAACTTTGAGTGATGAAGGTATTTCACGGGTAAGGATTAAGTTTCTTCTAGAAGGCTTAGGAGAAGCTGAAGGCGAACTAGTACGATTTAAAGCACCAAGAACTATTGACATGATTGTTCGTAAGCTTCCAATTGTGGGCAGGATCGCATTATATAAAGAAGAAATTTACTTTGAGATTCCAATAAAAATGGGTGAAGAAAAAGCAAAGCCAACCGTTGAAGTAGGCACAATCGCTTTCTGGCCTATGGGAAGCGCATTATGTGTATTCTATGGAAAATCCCAGCCTTATAGTCCTGTAAGTATACTAGGGACAATAACAAAAAATTTAGAGTTATTCAAGACTGCTAAAAGCGGTACTGCAGTAAAAGTGGAACTTTTAACTTCTCAAGAAAACGTTTCTTCAGAAGGACAATGAACTCTCAGACCACAAATCTAGTTGGCGTTGGCATTCTTGCTTAACTGCCTCATCACTGGTTTTATCTTTTAAGACCTTTAAGAATTCTATTCGTTTTACTACGGAACGTTTCTCGGCATTACCACCATAATAGAGCTGTCCCTCTAGATACTCTTTCATCGAGAAGGCTTTTTGGATAAAAAGACTAGCCGCATCCACAACGTTTTCTACAGCGAATTTATTCGCCCAAATTGATACTTCAGTTTCCCGTAACTGGGTTAAACCATCTATTTCCATAATTTTTCTAATATATGTTCTCAGGAATTCATAGTAATCAGCTGTTTTAATAAAATCTATGGCTTGGTTTACTTTTACTTTGAATTCTTCACTACCTTTCACGGTCAGATTATGCTTGTAACCTGTGCGGATTAACTCCTGGGCAGCTTTAACTTCTTTTGTAGTGTAAACTTTTTCTGGAAAACTCAAAATGATTACCCTCAATTACAGACTAAATCAAGAAAGGATTGAAAGCTTGCAGTGTTTAGGCTGCTGCTTTGTAAATTTTTATGTTATGACTGCCTAAGACAAGCTGAATTGTACCGTTGGCTTCTAGTTGCTCAAGGAAGTCTTTGGCTGCACTTATTCGTATGCCGTATCGTGTTGCAACTGCGTAAGGAGTTAAAACACCCATCTTTTTGACTTCACCAACAATTCTTTGGTCTTTAACATCAGGGGCGACGATAGCTAATTGTTTCTTTTCACGTGGAGGTGCTGCTTTCTCTTTCTTCTTTGCATCTTTCGCGGCTTTATCATCATCAGTTTTTACTTGCTGCTTTTCCATCTGTTTTATGCCGAGCTTCTTTTTTCCACCCATTTTTATTTTTCACCTATTAGTTTGATTAGTTCAACTCTAGAATGGCTGAGTTATTTCAACCTTATGCTGCGCTTTCCATTCTTTGATTGGAACGCCAAGTTTCTTTTCTACTTCAGCTCGGTGGATGGAGTTCATAGCGCAGAAAGGTATGATGCGCCCGTCTGGAACGGCATAGTGAATAACGCAACGTTGCACACGCTCCAAATCAAAATTATATGGGTCCATAAAGTGCATTGACGAGAGCAACAGGGATTCTCTCTGCAAATCTCCGAGTGCTTGGTAGCTACCTTCTGACATTACCCGCCAGATGTATTTTCTTATAAAACCTAGATTCACGTTTTTCAGCAGAGGCATAAATAGGCTTCGTTTGCTGATTTTTTTACCGTTTTTGATCGCGTTTTCATAGGTTTTTCTCATTGCCGCAGATAATTTTTCAACGTTTGCATAGCGAGTAATTGGTGTTACGTTACCGTCTTTAACAAACAGGTAGGTTGCCATACCGCAATGCGGGTGTGCGTTGAATTCTACATATCGTTTGTCTTGCATGGCTCCCACGGCTTTTGAAACTGGTACCACTGTGGGTACAGGGTAGAAGTCAGAGGTTTTTATGTCACCGTTTGTCTGTTCTTCGACTAGACGCATGAAGTCAGGGATGGTTATACGCATATTTTCGCGTTGCTGCTGAGGCAATCTGCCACATAGCGAGACTGGTTGAACGTTTATGCACCTTATTATGTCGAAGTTTTTGGTCGCAAATTTAATTATGTCTCCAAGCTGATGGTCGTTAACACCCTTGACAAGTGTAACAACAAGGACTATGCTGTGAATACCAGCTTGACGGATGTTTTCGACAGCTTTCATTTTAATGTCTAAAAGGTCCACACCACGAATGAATTTGTAGACATCCGATGTTAAACCGTCGAATTGCAAGTAAACGGTGCTCAAGCCTGCTTCTTTAAGTTGCTTTGCGTATTCTACACTTTGAGAAAGCCGAAGACCATTCGTATTAACCTCTACATGACGAAATCCAAGTTCTTTGGCTTTCCGAATAAAATCGGGCAGTTCCTTGCGAATCGTTGGCTCTCCACCAGAAAACTGTAAGGCGGTGGCTGGTACGGGTTTGTTTGCGCGAAGGTTCTCTAGCATACCGATAATTTGTTCCTTTGTTGGCTCGTAAACGTAGCCTGCGGCTGCAGCGTTGGCGAAGCAGACGGGGCAAGTTAAATTGCACCTGTTTGTGATATCGATAATTGCCAGTGCAGTGTGGGATTTATGTTCCGGGCATATTCCACAGTCAAGGGGACACCCCCTTTTCTTTTCGGTTCGCGGATTTTCTATGCCGTCGCCGTCAAAGCGGAATTTTTCTGCACGAACGTATTGGTCGTAGTCTGACCAGTAAAGCTCACTAAAAGCCCCATGTTCAGGGCATTGTTTTTTAATGAAGACTTTTCCGTCTTCCTCATAAATGGTTGCATCAAGCACCTTAAGGCATTCAGGACAGATACTTTTAGTATTTTTAATTTCTTTCATCTAAGTTGCCTTCTAACGTGTAAGCGTATTAGTCGAAGTGCTTAAGAATAAACGTTACAATAATAAGGTTTCCAAACGTTTCCTAAGGTGAGTGAGGGGAAACAAATGTCAATTAATGAAAACACACGAACAGCATTGCATGAAATGGGTTTGGCAGCCTATGAAATTGACGCCTACATCGCGCTACTTGAAGGTGGAGAAATGACAGCTATGGAAGTAAGCCAACAAACCCAAGTGCCATACAGCAAAATCTATGAGGTTCTTAATTTGCTTAAAGAGAAAGGCTGGATA
This sequence comes from uncultured Candidatus Bathyarchaeia archaeon, assembly GCA_964640475.1. Lineage (GTDB taxonomy): Archaea > Thermoproteota > Bathyarchaeia > Bathyarchaeales > Bathycorpusculaceae > Bathycorpusculum. The sequence continues at coordinate 558 of CAZXGX010000124.1, read as the reverse complement.
AAAAGCAGCGAAAGCCGCCCCACAAAATATTTCCCTGTTCCACCTCTGGAAGCCACGAGATTCACAAAGCTTAGGTTAGAAGACAAATATATGGTATGGGAAAACACGGTTGCTAAAAACCTTCAACCAATGTATGAGAAACGTGAACTCGTCGAGCGGCCAGACATGCTTATTCTACGCGGTCAACAAGCTGTTTTAACCAAGCTTGACGAGATGCTAAAAATGTCAGGTAAAGAAATCGTGGTTGCAGCACCAGAATTTGCCAAACCAATAATCACAATAGCTGATCCACTATTCAACAACTTGAAGAAGAATGTAAATATCCAATTCATGGCAGCAGGCAAGAGCAATGATTGGGCATTTCTCAAAAAATACATAGGCATAAGCGAAATACGGTTACGTGACCATATGTTTGGAGGAGGAATTATCGCTGATGGCAAAGAAGCGATGCTGTTTCTTGGAGAAGATAAACCAAGCCTTGTTATATGGAGCAACCATGTTGGTCTAGTAGGGTTTGCGCGAGAATATTTTAAATTTTTATGGGATTCCTCACTTACT
>CAZXGX010000123.1:0-5478 GCA_964640475.1 uncultured Candidatus Bathyarchaeia archaeon | reverse complement strand
GAACTTATCTGTAGACCGCCAGCAGAAGAAGTTGTAACTACAGAGGATTTAAGAAGCCTACTTGAAACTGAAGAACACCCTATCGCCTACAACGGTTGGGAGCCATCAGGTTTAGCACACTTGGGTACAGGTGTTATTTGTGCTTACAAAATGAAAGACTTCGCTGAAGCTGGTGTGCATTTTAAAGCGTTTTTGGCAACTTGGCATGCATGGCTGAATAATAAGCTTGGCGGCGACTTAACTCTAATTCGTAAGGCTGCAGATCTGTTTAGGCATTCATGGCTTGCTCTTGGTGTTCCAGCAGACAAGGTTGAATTTATTTATTCAGATGAACTCTACAAGGATATTGATTACTGGGCTAAAACAGTAAAGATTGCTAAAGAACTTACTATTGCAAGAACCACGAGGACGCTGGAGATTGCAGGTAGAAAAGAAGGGGAAGCTCACTATGTTTCTGATTACTTGTATACGCCTATGCAAGTTGCTGACATTTTTGAAATGAAAGTCAAAATTTGTCAGTTAGGCATGGATCAACGTAAAGCTAACATGGTTGGTCGTGAGATAGGTGAAAAAATTGGTTACTGGAAACCAGTGTCTGTTCATCATCATTTACTGCAAGGTTTAGCTAAACCAGGTATTTGGCCTATTCCTGAGGGGCAAGAGCGTGAAGCTGTTGCTTCAGCTAAAATGTCTAAGAGCAAACCAGACACTTGCATATTCATCTATGATTCGCCAGCTGAAATTAAACAGAAAATGAGTAAAGCATTCTGTCCTGAGCGAACAGTCAAGTTTAATCCGATTTTGGATGTTTGCAAATACATCATTTTCCGTGAGGCGCCAGTGTTTACTATTGAGCGTCCAGCGAAATTTGGTGGAAACATTGAATTTCAGAGCTACCAAGAACTTGAAACCACATATGCGGAAGGTAAACTGCATCCGATGGATCTTAAAAACGGAGTTGCAATCGAGCTAGGTAATATTTTAGAGCCTGTCAGACGATACTTTGAAGTTAACAGTGAAGCAAAAGATTGTCTAGAAACTGTTAGGGCAGCAAAAATTACAAGGTAACAAATTGTCTACGAAATTCAAAGATAAGGAAGAGAAAATAGAGCAAATCATAGCTAAACTAGTAGCTGAATCCAGCAAAGGAACCGCTATTTTGGTTGAGGGAAAGAAGGATGCTGAAAGCCTGCGGTTGCTTGGCGTTGAAGGTTACGTTGTAAAGGTTAAGACTGGAGGTAAATCTTTTTTTGATGTGATCACTGAAGTTGAAGCTTCTGGTGTGAAATGTGTAGTTCTGCTTTTAGATTTTGATCGTCGAGGGAAAGAGGGTACCGATCGTCTTGTCAGAGAGTTTGAGCGTCAAAGGATTAAAGTGGATGTTAGGTTTTGGAGAGAGCTTAAAGGTTTATTGAGCAGAGACATTCAAGGTATTGAAAGCTTGCCAAAATATCTTGACGGTTTGAAAAGTAAAATCAAAACTAAATAGAAAAAAATCAACATTTAAAAAATAGCTTAGATTAGGTTAAAAAAGAAAGAAAAGGTTTTAGATTGGATTTCCGTGTGCGTCTATTCCGCCGCCAAGCTGGTTATAACTTTCTAGCTGGTTCTTTAGTGATTCTGCATCTAAAACGCCTACACCATTGTTAATCGCGGTTCCTACTGCTTGGATTATTTCGTCGCTTGTCATTGGATAATTGATGTATGGGTTCTCAGCGTTTAGTATTGCAGCTACGGCATGTCTAATTAAAGCGTCATAAACACCTTTATTTTCATTTATTCCGCCGTTGGCGTTCAAAGCATCCATTAATGATGGATTTGTATTTTCTGTCTTTTTACCTGCATTAATTGTTATATCTACTCCAAAGACTGAATCAAATATTTGATCTTCTGTGTATCCTTGCCAAACATCTGGATGATTCTTCCAGAAACCCGGAGTTAAACCTTCAAAGCAGCCAAAAGTTAGTACTATCAACAAATCTTGGTTGTCGTCTTCTTGTTCACATTTAACTGCTACATGACTGCCTGGTGCTACGGTGAAAGATCCGTAGTTAGCGTTTGCATCATCAACCATAGCTTGAATAGCTCCAGTGACTATATAGGAATGATCAGGATCAGCATTTACAGGATCATAACCCAATACAATCCATATCGCTATTTGAAGATCCAAGTCGAGGACATAGTTGTTTAATAGATAGTTTATCTTCTGCCAAGTTGCTCCTAGAGTGAGACTTGAAATAAGTGTTACTTGATATAGTGTATCTTTAGAAATGTCTTCATCAAGTTCAGCACAGAACGCTGGATATCCTATGTTGTGAACATCATATCCAGCTTCGACATCTGAAAGTGTGGCTGTACCTGGCCAACTATAGGCGTCCTGTATTGTCAGTGTTAAACCTACTGGGTCATTTGGTAGATTTGGAAAATTTGCTGCGTTGGCGGGCACTATCAATGATAATGCCATTATTGCTACAAAAGCTATAGCTAAAATAGTCTTACTTTTCATATTATTCTTCTCCTCAGATGTAAACTCTTAAACTGACTTTTATAAGTTTACATGGAACAAAATTCCATAAGAAAGTAACATCTATTTATGGACCTATCAATCAACTGCTGAGGCAATTTCTGTTTCATCTGACAAATGAAAAGAGAAGATTTGTCTAAACAGTGTTACTGTTCAAGTTGCTTCCTAATTACGTTAAAAGTTGCATTTAACGCATCTTGAAGGCTACTTGGATTTGTTCCTCCACCTTGAGCAAAGTTGGGTCTTCCTCCTCCTCCGCCGCCTATGATAGGTGCTATCTCACGGATGATTTGTCCTGCGTTAATGCCTTTTGCTACTGCCTCGTCGCCTGCCATTACTAGGATACGTGCTGTTTTGCCGTCTGAGCCATAGAATATGGCGACTGTTGATGGATTGTTTTTGTTTATTTCACTTCCAGTCTGTATCATTCGATTAGTGTCGATGATCTCGCCAAAGTCGCGTTTGATTAATGATACTCCGTTGATTTCTTCTGCAGCTTTTGCTGTTTTGGTGTTTGTGCTTTCTTTTTCTGCGAGTTCTTTAATTAGGCGACGTTTTTCAAGGTTCACTTCTTTGAGGTCTTTTACGATTTTTTCTGCGGTTTTGTCAAGTTTCTCTATTGGTGCGTTAAGAATTGTTGAAGTGTTCCAAAGCATATTTTCCTGTTTTTGGATTTCTTTTAGTGCTTGTAGACCGACTGAGTATCCTAATCTTTCTACTCCGTCTTGTACTCGTTCTGTGTAGACGATTTTTATTAAGCCGACTTCGATTGTGCTTTTCAGGTGTGTTCCAGCGCATGCTTCAACGTCCCAGTCGCCTGTTTTTACGACTCTGATATCTTTTCCTGGGACCGCTCCACCCTGATAGAGCCTAAAGTCGTAGAGTGCTTCTGCTTGGTTTCTTGGGTACCAGTTGATGTCGATTTTCATGTTTGCCATTATGGCTTGGTTTGCAAGAATTTCGATTTGGTGGATTTGTTCTGGTGTTAATCTGCAGAAATGGGAAATGTCCAGTCTTGAAGTTTCTAAGCCTTTCTGTGTTCCTGACTGCCAAACATGGTTACCCAGTACTCGTCTTGCTGCACCGTTAACCAAGTGTGTAACTGTGTGTGCTTTCATTAAGCTGTAGCGCCTGTCCCAATCTAGGACTCCTTTAACGGTTGCGCCTTCCTTGAAGTGTGCTTTAGAACCTATTTTGTGAACAATGACTTTGCCGATTTTTTGGGTATCGATAACCGCCAGTTTTGTGTTACCAAAGTCTAGCCAGCCTTGATCTGCTGGTTGTCCACCGCCTTCAGGATAGAAGCATGTTCGATCTAGCACAATGTAGTTTTCGTTGATGATTTTAAGAACTTTAGCTTCAAACTCTTTAGTATAAGCGTCAACGTAATAGAGCAGTTCTGTTGGCGCAAGCTTCTCAGTCTCTTTCTTTAAGGTTTTTTCTACTTGAGCTTCTTCCTCTTCCGCTGGCTTATTAGCGTTCATATGACGATTAGCGATTAATGAGTAAAAGTTTTCTGGAACATCCACTTGTACGCCTTCTTTTTCTGCTGCTTGCTTAACAATTTCAGGAGGCAACCCGTGAGAATCATACAATTCGGTGAGTTTTGATTCTGGAATCTTCCCCGTGCCCTTTGCTTTTAGATCGTCTGCGATGCGTTTAACCATACCTTCTCCGCGTTTGAGGGTGTCTTGGAATTTTTCTTCTTCCATTTTTAGCATTTCAACAATTTCGTTTTGCATTTCTTTTAGGCGTGGGAAATCTTTCTGCCAATAGTTGGTCTGCAAATCGATTATGTCGTAGAGGCGATCTGGTTTCATGTTTAAGTTAAGCATTAAACGGTAAACCCTGCGGAACAGTAAGCGTGCCAAGTAGCCTTCTTGAATATTTGAGGGTACAACGCCTTCACTGAGCATGAAGCTTAGCGTTTTTGTATGGTCTGTTATTGCCCAAGCATTTTCGATTGGGATAAGCTTTTTCTCAAGTGTTGCTAAATTGATGCCTGTTAATTGGGAAACACGTTTTCTGAGAACCATGCGGTTTGCAGTCTTGTCAACATTTACAAGACCAGAGTATTTTGCAACTTGGGACAGGAATTCGTTGTCAACATTGGTGATTCCTGCCATATCATAGATCTTGTTTAACATGCTGCCATAGATGGCTTGGAAACAACTGGGTACACCTTGGCTGATCCATGCAAACCGATCAATACCGTAGCCAGTATCAACTGTGCGGATTGGTAACTCGATGAAATCATCGCCTACAACCTTATACTGCATGAATACGAGTGTGCCAACTTCTAAGCCGCGTACGATGCATTCAACATCTGGACCTGCGTTTCCACCGCCAATCCAAACGCCTTCCTTGTAGACTACTTCTTCGCTTTTCATACCTAACGCTTCAGTGGCAAAACGGTGATGATATCTTACAGTGTCATCTTTCCAGTAGACTTCTTTATCTGGAGTATTGAATGCGTGTGCACCGCCCATTTCGAAAATGGTTAAGTGCCTGCCAAAGGTTGGTCCAGTGTTTGGAATATCGGTTAGTCTGATGCTTGGTTGAGAAATCACCAGCGGATTTGCTGGTGGAGGCGAGATCCCTTCTGTTACGTATGGTTGAAAATCAATTATGCTTGCGTGTGTTAGGTAAATGTCGCTTCTCCAGCGTGCAACTACAGGGTATGGTTTTACGCGTGTGTGGCCGTTCTTTTCAAAGAAGGATAGGAATGCTTCTCGCATTTCAGGTAAACTGAAGTGTTTTTTTGTTGCTGGATTGTTTATGAATGTGTAATATCCGCATTCGTCGGAGCTGGATTCACCGCATGTTTTCATTGATGCGTCTTGTGTCCAGAAGTGCTCGCCACATTTTGGGCATAGTTTGCGTATGAATCCTTCCTGTTTGAAGAATGGTAATGCGTATGCTTCTGCTGGAAAGCTTTTTTCAACCATAAAGAT
>CAZXGX010000122.1:0-5549 GCA_964640475.1 uncultured Candidatus Bathyarchaeia archaeon | reverse complement strand
GCTTTCGCTGTTTTTTCTGGATTTAATGTTTCTTGAATGATGGAGTATCCCCATTTTGGCATTTCTATATCTCCGATGCGCAAACAAACACGTAAAAGCGATTTATATGGCTTTCCGTATCACAACTAAGTTTTTGATTAAGTGAGGTAAGTTAGTTCCCCTTTTAGAGGGACGCAGTACGAGACGTGAGGTGTAAGTTTTTGGAGTACAACTAACCTTTTATAGTTTGCTCAAAAAACGCCGAAAAAAGGTAATTTACGTTTTTTTAGTTACTCTTCTAGGTTTCCAGTTTGCGTTAATTCTTGCTATACTAACTTTCTTATGCATTTAGGGTAGTCTATTTTAGTAAAAAAGCTTAAAGGTATGTAAGAACTATGGGAAAAACTGATTTTTTGTCCCTATAATTTAATGAATCTTGTGTTTTGCTTAAAAAAATAAGAAAAAAGAAAATAGAGAAGAAATTTAGGTTCTTATCTGTGGAATCTTATTAGACCTAAATGTTTCTCATTCTTGCGTAAGAATGCGCTTTCTACACCTGTAACTACTGCCATCACTGAAACGGCGCCTTTTAGTTCTTCATCAACTCTTGCGCCCCAAATGATCTTGGTGTTTGGTGGTAATGAGCGTTTCATAATTTCAGCTGCACGGTTAACTTCAGTCAATGTTAGGTCCTCGCCACCTGAGACGTGAATAAGCAAACCTTTTGCCTTTGTAACGTCTTCGATGTCAAGTAAACGTCCGTTAAGTGCTTTGTCTACTGCGGTTTCAATTCTGGTTTCGCCGACACCTTCACCGATGCCTATGGAAGCTAAACCTGAATCAGACATGATTGCTTTCAAGTCAGCATAGTCTAAGTTTATGAGGCTTGCAGTTGTGATTGTTTCAGTAATTCCTTTAACGAATTTTCCGACTGTGGTGTTTGCAACGCCTAAAGCTTCTTTGACTGGTAAGTTGCCTGCAACTTTGACTAATCGGTTGTTGTCAATTACGACAACAGTATCGCATACAGTTTTTAACCTGTTTAGACCTTTTTTAGCTGCGGCCATTCTTGCGGTTTCAATTTCGAATGGAAGTGTAACTACACCAACGATCAAGGGTGCAGTTGGGTTTCCTTCAAATTTCTTGCGTAAAACGTCTGCTAAACCAACTATTGATCCAGTTCCGGTACCTCCACCTAAGCCTGCAATCATGAATATGATGTTTGCTCGAGATAATTCATGTACGACTTCATTTTGAGTTTCGTACAGAGCTTTTTCACCGATTTCTGGATATCCACCGCTTCCTAGACCACGTGTTAGTTTCTCACCGATCAAAATCCTTTTGTCTGCTTTGCAAATCCTGAGGTGAGTAGCGTCAGTGTTTACTGCTACGGTTTTTCCGCCTGAGATTCCTTTTTCTTTAACCCAGGAGACAACGTTGCATCCTGCGCCACCTAATCCGACGGCAATTACTGATGGTGCTGCCATTCGTGCGTATTTTTCGATTTTTTCTTCTTGTGATTCTACATACGGAGTTTCTACAAATTGATAAGGCGCTTCGGCCTCTGGTATTCCTTCTTTGGTGTTTATTTTCTTAATCCCCCAAATCTTTTTTCGTAATTTCTTTATTTTGTTTCTTAAGAGTTACGATTTAATACAGAGTATTATAGTAAGCATATTTAAGCATTATGTAAGCATATCTAAGATGCAAAATGTGTAAAACAAATATACAATTCACAGTCCTGTTTAGTAATATACCTTAAATATTGCATGCACGAAGAAAAAGAAACAGGTAGGGCACATTGAAGAGACTCAAACTAATGAAAGAGTTTATGCAAAATTACGTCGGCAAAGGCATCCGCCTTGTAATAAAGGAAAAAAACGACACTTTCAAAGTACACACGATCGAAATAATGCAAAAAACAGACAACACCTGCCCCGTCAAAGATATCCCAGTAGGAGACTATTTCATACATTTAGTTGCCACAAATAAAAGAGGAAAAGAAGCTTCAATAGTCTGCAATTGGACAGAAGCACTTCTTAAAGATTTAATGGCAAACTACAAAGATGCAAAAGACGCAGATTCCTCCCAAATAACTATGATAAAAGACATGCTATCAGATGACTCAAACAAGTGGCTACTAACATGGAGCCCTAAAGTGGAAGAGCCAAAAGAAGACCCAATAGGGTACATCCGCTAGAAAGTAAGTTCCCCCTATTTTTAATATAATTAGATTTTAGTTCAGCAGAAAAGGCTACGACCTGCAGCTTCAGAAAAGAATTACACTGGTTTGCATATTTGCTAATGTAAAGTAATCGATTGTTTTTCTATTTTTGTTTAAACAATGACGAATATTCTGAGGGATTAATTATATTAATAAAGATATACATCATATGCAATCACATTACAGAGGATAGCAAAGCATGGCTTGGTACGACGATCCTACAATCATCATAATCATAGCTTTAGTTATAACAATCGCAATAACTGCATCCATGTCCGTGCTTTTTGCAATGCGCCTTCGAGGAAAGAAAAAACCTGAAGAAAAACCTTCAAAGCCATCCACAAAAGAAGCAGATTTAGAATTGGCCAATTTGCCTTTTAGAATCTCTAAAAGCATACAAACAACCACAGCCTCAAATGCCAAAGATGAATTGCGGATTTTGGATTTAGAACGAGAAATTCTTGGCGATTCAATTAGGCGCCTGTATGAAGCACAGGCAGAAGGCAAAATTACTGAACTTGAACGTGAAAGACTTGCAAGCACCTACAAATCTCGCATGGCAACAATTAAAGAATCCATAGCAAAAGATGAGACAATCGTTGCATTGCATGAGTTAGAGGGCATGCAGGAAGATCTAATGAAGCTTTTCAGTGAACGCTTTGGAGAATTGACCTCTAAAGTTGATGAGTTACGCGGAAGAATTGATGTTAAACCCATTAGAGAAATTCCAGTAAAGTTACCTACTCAAACGCCGATACAGATGGAAAGCGAGGAGGAAGAGGAAACAGAAGAGGCAAACGATGAAGAAAAACCTAAGAAAAAACGCAAGCCACCTGTTGAAAAGCAGCCAGATGTTAAGACTGAAGCTGAAAAAAGAATTGAATCCATCAGAAGTGAAGTTGAGAAAGTACTAGATAAACTGGGACAAATGGAAGTGGAAAGCTAACTTGGACATTATTCAGACAGCAAAAAAGAATGCTGCATTAGAAGCAGTTAAACATGTGAAAGATGGATTTATCGTTGGTTTAGGAAGCGGAACCACAGTTGCGTTTGCTATTGAAGCATTAGGCGAGAGGATAAAGAAAGAAAAAATAAGCATCATGGGTATTCCATCTTCCTATCAGGCATTTCAACTAGCAGTTCAATATGGGGTCCCAATAACCACTCTTGACGAGCACCCAACAATTGATGTAACAATTGATGGCGCTGACCAAATAACCCCTGAGTTATATTTAATTAAAGGCATGGGTGCAGCTTTAGTAAAAGAGAAAATTGTCGCTTCTGCCTCAAAACTAAACATAATTATTGCTGATGAAAATAAGCGCGTTAAAGTTTTAGGTGAAAAAAATCAGGCCGTCCCAATCGAAGTTTTATCTTTTGCGCTTTCACTTGTTAAAAATAAGATTAGAGAACTTGGCGGAATTCCAGTTGTTCGTGAAGGTAAAGGGAAACTTGGTCCAATAATTACTGATAATGGAAACATGATCATTGATGCAGTCTTTGGTCTTGTGAAAAAGCCACAGGATCTTGCCGTTAAAGTGAAGATGATTCCAGGTGTTGTTGAAACAGGATTCTTTGTTGGCTTAACAGACATTGTCTACATTGCCACTCCAAATAAAGTTGAAAAAATCGAGCATCTAAGAAAAAGATAAAGCACCAAAGTTTTCTTTTAGCAAATTTTAGCAGATTCTCGGTACTGGGTCACCTACAGGTCGAGCGATTATGCGTTTTCCACCCACTACGGTCTGCATAGCCACGCCCTTAAATGCCCCTGTAATTTCGCCGATTATTTGAGCATCCATGCCCTCACTGGTTTGTTTAAGAAATTCTAATGCTTCTTCAGCCTTTTCAGAAACTACACCAAATAGCATTTTTCCTTCATTACCAATTTCCAACGGATCTAGCCCAAGCATTTCGCAGGCTACAACGACATCTTTTCTTATTGGAACCTTATCCTCTTGGATAAGTATGCCAATTTTTGATTTTTCTGTGAACTCGTTCAAAGCGTCTGCTAAACCGCCTCGTGTAGGATCTTTCATGGTTACTACGCCGCCCACTTTGTCCAGTAAACTCTGGATCATGCGGTTTAACGGTTTCACATCAGATTTTATTTCGCTTCCAAAGCTTAGTCCCTGTTGAGCTGATAAAACAGCTATGCCGTGGTCGCCGATTGTTCCTGACAGAATGATTTTGTCGCCAACTTTGAGGTTAGAGTCTAGTGCCCAACGTGAACTAAAACTTGGCCTGAACTGCTTAACAATTTTAAGGTTGTTTTCCAAGGCTGCTGATCTGCGTCCGATGCCTGAAACGTTCATTACGCAACCGCCTAAGGCGCCTTTTTCTACAACTTTTGTGTCGCCTGTAACAATGCCGACGCCTGCTTCTATGCATGTTTGCCTCATGCTTGCTAAAATTTTTTCTAAATCGCTTATGGCTAAACCTTCTTCTAGCACAAAACCTGAAGCTAAAGCATATGGTTCTGCGCCTAATGCAGAAATGTCATTTACTGTACCTGAAATGGCTATTCGCCCGATGTCTCCACCTGGGAAAAAGATTGGCTTGACCGCATGTGAATCGCTTTTAAAGACTATGTCTCCAATGACTGCAGCGTCGTCCATAGCTTCAAGGGGCACTTCTGCAACGTTGCTTAATCCACCTAAGACTTTTACGATGTAGTTTTTGACAAGGTCATGCATGACTGAGCCACCTGCGCCATGCAACATGGTTATTTTTTCGTTTTCGGTCTTCATCAGGGTTCGCTTCTAAGCGTTATAATGTAGACCTAACAGTGTTGGCGAAAAATAAACACATCGAATTAATAAGTAAATTTTCGTTGTTATTGTTGCTGTTTTTTAAAACCTAACAAAAGCAAGCCCACTATTAGGAGAATTACTAAGGCAACCACTGAAGCTGCAAACAACTCGGATGAATTTAAAGTAAAATACGGATTCAATGATTTGCTTTCAGCTATTGTTTGGGAAAGATAGACAGTTACTTGGTGAATACTATGATTATATGTAAAGCTGAGAATCCAAAATTCCGCAGATTCGCTTAGTTGATAGTTCAGTGTTTTTCCATCTAAATAGAGGGTCAGGTTTTGGGATTCGGACATTAGTGTTTTAGCAATGAATATTCTTGTATGTCCACTTGTTCCAGATTCGCCGCTCGCATTAAAACTTAATTCATTTAGGGAACTATTGAATGAAATGGCAGTTATAGTACTGTTGGATTCTACAAGGAACACGTTCTCTTCTGCTACTGGCAGAAAACTAAGAGTGGTTGTTACATTTGCAGGTGTATAAATGCTGTTTCCTTTCCATTGCGCATTTAACGTTACAGTACCTGA
>CAZXGX010000121.1:0-5599 GCA_964640475.1 uncultured Candidatus Bathyarchaeia archaeon | reverse complement strand
GTACGAACTGATCTTTCCAAGTTGGGTTTGGAGTGGCTTGGACGAGTGCTTGATAGGCAGTTTTATGATGACATTTTAAAGTTAGACAATATTGATCCGTGTGGTGAAGGTGGCGAGTATCATACTGTGATAACTGATGGGCCGAACTTTAAGAAGAAGATTGAAATTCTAGAAACCCAGAAACATAAGCTTGATAGCGGCTTTGGCTATTTAGAAGTCAAAGCGTTTGCTTTCAAACTTAAGTGAAGGGTTAAAATTAACAATGAAAACAAGTCTTGATGTCTTAATTGCTAACAATAAGCCTAAAGCAGAATCTTTTCTAAACGAGATTGAAGGTAAAAAACCTCTTTTCATCGTCACAATTGCAACTACAGAAACCGGCAAAATTCCCGGCTTATCTGCAGCTGGGGCGAATCCTGATTTCACCGATTTTACTCCACCCGCAGACGCTGAACTGCTACTATTAGGTAAATGCAAAAGCATCCAAGGGGTTCCAATTACTCCTGACGGGATTCCAACACCTGGATTGATCACAATGTCAGCGTTGCGACTAGCTGATATTCCAGTAGTAATAGCTAACGCTGGTGTTAAGGTTAAGCCTCAAGTTCCATTCATTGACTTAGGTGGTAATTCTGGGCGTGACATACGCACTGGCGACTCAGTGGATAATGTTGAGGAAGTAATTGAACGTGCCAAAACTGCAGGTGAGCAACTTGCGAAGACTGTTGATTATCTTGTTATTGGTGAAAGCATTCCTGGCGGGACAACAACTGCTCTTGGGGTCTTGTCAGCTTTAGGTGTTAATGCTGAAGGTAAAGTTAGTAGTACTTTGCCTCAGAATCCGCATAGTTTGAAAGTTGAAGTGGTTAGGGCTGGGTTGAAGGCTGCAGGTGAAAAATTTGGAAGTCTAACTAACAATCCGATTAAGGCGGTTTCATGTGTGGGTGATCCAATGATGCCTGCTATGGCTGGCTTAGTTATTGGTGCAGCAAAACACGCGCCAGTTATGATGGCTGGTGGAACACAGATGACTGCTGTTTTAGCAGTGATTAATGCGTTGAATCCTGAAGCACTCTGCAACGTCGCTATCGGCACAACACGTTGGGTTGCCTGCGACAAATCATCAGACATTAAAGGTATAGTCACACAGTTCTGTGATGTCCCAATTTTAGCGGCAGACCTGAACTTTGGTTCTTCCAAGTTTTCTGGTTTGAGCATTTATGAAACTGGTCTTGTCAAAGAAGGAGTCGGTGCTGGTGGGGCTTCGATTGCTGCGATGGCTAAGCTTGGTGGAGCAGTAAACAGGGATTTGCTTCTTAAGGCAATAGAGCGTAACTATCAAGTATTAATGGCTATGAAGTGAGCAGCGGTTGGTTGTTAAAGAACTAAAGAATCTTTTTTCTTTTCTTACCGTTTTACCAGTTAAAATGGATAATGACTTGCTTACTGATTGCGCCAAAAACATGTGGGCGTTTCCATTAATTGGGGCGTTTATTGGTTTAATTGCTGGAGCATTTGGTTGGGTAACTTTCAATTTTTTGCCTGGCATTGTTGTTGGTGGTTTGGTTACTGCGGTTCTGCTTTGGTTAACTGGGTTGCATCATACTGATGGTTTGCTTGATTTCGGTGACGGTGTGATGGTTCATGGTACGCCTGAACGTAAAGTTGAGGTTATGCATGACCAACTAACGGGTGCAGGAGGCTTATCCCTTGGTATCTTAACTATGCTGATTACTGCTTTGGCGATTGGTCAATTAAACATGAGTATAATTGTTCAAAGTATCATTGTTATTGAGGTTTCAGCTAAGCTGTCGATGGTTGTCATGGCTTGGGCAGGAAAAGCAGTGCATGAAGGAATGAATTCGTCGTTTCTCTCGTTTATGCATGGACCGCAAGGTTCAGTACGCCTGATAGTGGCTTTGTTGATTTCGTTTGTTATTGCTCTGCCGTTGCTTCATTGGGCTGGTTTTTTTGTGCTTCTTGGAGGTATATTGACCAGTCTTGTTATGGTTGCTATTGCACACCGGAACTTTAACGGTGTTACAGGTGACGTTTTTGGAGCAACTAATGAGTTGGCACGATTGGTTTCTGTTGTTGCTTTGTTAGCGGTGATTGCATGGGTGTAGCTGCGTTGGTGATGGCTGGTGGTAAAGGTTCTCGTATGAGGGCTTCTGAGGAGAAACCCTTGATTAAGGTCTGTGGTAAACCAGTTATTGAGTACGTGTTGGAAGCACTAAAGGCTGCTAAGAAGATTGATGAAATTTATGTTGCGGTTACTGCTTGTACTCCTAGAACTGCCAAGTTTATGGAGAACTTTCCTGTTAAGGTTGTTGTAACTCCTTGTAACAATTATGTTTCAGACATGGGGTATGCTACCCAAGCGTTGAAACTTGGAAGGTTTCTTGCTATAGCGGCTGATTTGCCTTTGGTGACTGGAAAAATTCTTGACAGTATAGTTAAGCGTTATGAAGTCTGTGGGAAACCAGCTTTGACAGTTGCTGTGTCGGTTGAAACAAAGATTCGTCTTGGTATGAGTGTTGATTACTCGTTTAAGATGGGTGATAAAGATGTTGTTCCAACTGGAATTAACGTTATTGACGGCAGTAAACGGTATGGTGATGAATGGCTTGACCAAGATATTTTTTTGCTGGAAAAGGATGAGTTAGCTGTTAATGTTAATACTCCACAGGAATTGCAGATGGCTGAAAACATGTTAGCTAAGCGTTGAGGTTGAAGGGTTTGCTGAGGCTTCCTGAATTTGAGGAGAAATTGTAGAAAATTGAACAACTACAATTTTTAAGTAGAATATGAAGCCTTCTCAGCCCCTTCTTCTGTTTTAAGACTAAAAAAAGAAAAAAGGAATTGTTGGTTTTTGTTTTCATTTTAAGGTCGCTTTCTGAGTAAAAGTACTGCAACTGCTATTGCGATGATGACTGCTATTCCAGTGCCTATTGTGTAAATTTCGTATGGTGGCATCGTTATTGGTGTGGCTGTTGGTGCTGTTGTTGTGTGTGCTTCTGCTACGGTGGCGTGTGTTTCTGCCCAACTGCTGCCGTATGAGTTGTCGCCCATGAATGTTGCCATGATTGTGTAGTCGCCTGTTATTGTTGGGGTCCATGTGTATGCGTAGGTGCCGCTCATGTCGCTTGTTGCGTCGCCGATGTGTACGTAGTTGCCGTTAGGGTCAACTGCGTCGATAGATACTGGAACACCTATAACATTTGCTGGGACTGCGTGTTGCATATGCAAGTATTCCATCCACTCTGTCATTGATTCTTCAGAAACGCATGGTGTGCCTGGTTGACCTGGTGATTGATCCAGTACTGTTCCTGAAATGATTGCGCTTGTTCCTGTAGTGATTGCTACTTGAGGTGCTGAAACAGTTGTTGCGCTTTGGCCTTTACCGAAGACATACATGTAGCCGTCGTATCGGTTGTCTGCTGTTAGATACCCGTCTGCGATTGCGCCAGATGTCATGCCGCCTGTAATGTTCCATAAGCCTTCACCTGTAGTAGCGTCAATGCAGAATAGTCGCCAGCCTCTTGTGATTGGTGATGTTGGTGAGTGTTCACCGTTGCCTACGTAGACTTTTCCGTCGGCGATTTGTGGGCTGCTCATCCAAGACCAAGTGCCGTATGGTGTTTCGTAGCCTGCTTCTCCTGCTGAAAATTTCCATGCTATTTTGCCGTCTGCCCAGTTGAAAGCGTAGACACCGTCATATGCTAGGCCGATTAGTTTGCCGTAGGCTGAGGCTACTGTGTATCCCCATCCGAAGCCCCATGGGTAATCAGCTTTTTCGCTTGTCCATGCTTTGCTGCCGTCGGCTAGGTTGTATGCGTTCCAGTACCTGTCCATCATGCAGATTGCGAATTTGCCGTGGTCAGCTACTGCGGTGCTTGAGCTGTAGATTGTGTCTGCTACTGTTATGTTCCATTTTAATGTGCCAGTATATAGGTCAGCGGCGGCTATTACGGATCCAGTCCATGCGCCAAAGTTAACGGGTGTGATTGGTGAGGCAGATACTGCTACTCCTGTTTCGTAGTCTACTGTGCCTAGACTGCTGAATGGCCAAGATATGTTGTTCATTACTCGGCTTGCAAAGTTAGTGCTTGTTCCAGCGGTGGTCCAGTTAATTAACCTGTAATTGCCGCCTCCTAAGTTTTGTACGCTTAACACGAACGGATCGCGGTAGTAAGTGCCAGTCATGCCTGTGGTGTTTAGGGTTATTGCGCCGTTGTATGGGTTGATTTTTACCAAGTTTGCACCTATTGATACAAGGGCGGAGCTTTGACCAACTGCTGATGAGGTTGCGCCAGGTACAACTTCCATGCCTTTGCTAACTGTGATGCCTGTTAGGCTTCCAGGTTGAGGTCCAAAAAAGCCTTGGGATGCAGGGATTGGGTTGGGTATTTCCCAGTAGATTTCACCTGTACGTATATCATAGCATTGTAGAACGTCTTTTCCTCCAGCCGCAGTAACGGATTGGTAGCATCTTCCATTGAAGACAACGCTTGGTGTTCCTGCGTATGTGCCTTCGCCTGCCCCAACCATTGTTGTGCCAACATCGCCGCCGATAAGTCCTGACAATGCTCCGAGTCTTTTCCATACTACGTGGGAGGATACTGGTCCTTGAACATAGGGGGTGAATCTGTAGTTGCTTGCATATGCATTGGTGTTTTCAGGTGGATCAACTAGAAAGCCAGAGTATGGGAAGTTGCCGATAATGGCGGCCCATTCTCTGTTCTCTGGTGAGACTGGTCTTGTCCAGTAGTCGGTTGGCAGTGGCGATCCAGGCCATGAAGCTACCATGTCTTCTTGAACGGTTAAGGTAAGTTCAGGGCTTTCTGATGGCATGTAATATGCAGGTGCAAGACGACCTGCTGTTGAGAACATGCTAGCGGTTGTATTAAGGCCAGGTAGGTGGTCTCCTCTGAAGTCGAATTTGATTTTCCACTCGCCTAATTCGTCGGCTGTGTATTCAAACCATGCTGTTACGTCGCCTTGATAAGATGTTATTGGGCCAACTTCTTCTACTTCGCCGCTAGGTTTAGTCATTACAACATAGTAGTTTGTGATTGATCGTTGAACATGTGTTGCTGGGGTAAGCCAAATGTTGACTAGGAATGGTTGACCTAATCCTACAGTGCTGGGTCGAAAACTTAGGTATGCTTCAGTTTTGATTTGTAGCTCAGTTTCTTGTGCTTCAACTGATGGAAAGATTGCAAATGATGATAAAGTAATGGTGAACAATAGAAGCAATGTAATCACGGTATATTTTGTCTTATTTATTGGGTTTTTCACTTTCTCTTCTCCAAAAATCTTATGGAAGTTCGTATTGTCATAATCGTTTTATAATTACTTGCGTATGTTTCATACAGAAACAGAAAAAACTGCTGAAAAATCCAAGTATACTGTTTACTATTATCGTTATCGTTAAGAAAAGAAAAAGCAGAAAGGAGAAGCTATAAGTGAACAGCAATCTGTTTTCAAGCTTGGTTTTTCTTTCTTTTTAATTTCAAGCTATTCACTAGTTCGTAAGCTGTGATTACATTTTTTTAGGTTTATAGAGAAATCTTTAACATACCCACAGACCAAATTA
>CAZXGX010000120.1:3310-5641 GCA_964640475.1 uncultured Candidatus Bathyarchaeia archaeon | reverse complement strand
GATACCTGAAGGATTATGAAATTATAATCACTGACCCAGATGGATCAAAAGAAACCGTAAAGAAAGATTCCTATCAAGCAGACACCACTGCATGGTACGAATTTGCACCAGACAAGGTAGGTACATGGACTATTCAATTCAAATTCCCAGGAGGATACTATCCTGCAGGAAACTATACTGCTGATCCCGGTGCTGTAATGGGTTCAGGTGTTTTTAGCTTCCCTGGATCCTGTTACTATGAGCCAAGTGAAACTCCAGTGCAAACCTTAATTGTTCAAGACGCTATGGTGGCTTCTTGGCCTGCAGCTCAACTGCCAACTGATTATTGGGAACGACCAGCACGATTAGAAAACAGAGAATGGTGGCCAATTCTAGGGAACTATCCTGGCACTGGCTATCAAGGCGGAGGAACAACTTGGGATGAACTTTACCCAGAAACCAATCCACAATGGAGTAGTCAATATAACTTCCATCCGTGGGTTATTGGACCAAATACAGGGCACATAGTATGGAAACGTCTTAATGGCATAGCTGGTTTGATAGGAGGACCAGCGGGACAATTGGGCACTACTAGCGGCGGTGGAGGAATGTTCGGCGGTGGCGGCATTAACATGATTTACGCTGGATTAGTCTACGATAGTTACACAAAACCAGGTACTAATGGAGCAACATATTGGCGATGCAGTAATTTACGCACAGGTGAATTGATGTTTGAAGTGCCAGCAGCTACTAGTACAATGTCGTTCTTTGGTATGACCTTTTCTTCAACTTTGACGCCGACCACGATTATCTACACTACAGGTGGTATGTTGGAAGTTCCAGGTGCAACCGCAGGAGAAACCTATTCAAATGAATTGTTAGCATTTTCTGGCGGCCGACTCTATAAATGGAATCCATGGACTGGAGCTTTAACACTAAACATTTCAACTGCCCCATTGACTAGCGGTACATTATACAATCAGTATGAGGGCTACGTTTTAAGCATACAAAACATTGGCAACCAAACAAATCCAAACTATAGATTGATTAACTGGACAACAAAAGGCACTTCCAGCAATATGGCTTCGAGAATACTTAACAACGTATCCTATGCAAGTTCTAGTTTGCCTTCACTAATTGATTGGCAAGCAGGTTACGGCGCTACCGTTACCAGTCTAACTCCACCAGAAGTAGGTGCATGGTATGGAACAACAGTAACAGGCTACAATCTATGGACGGGACAACAGATATGGACTAAAACAGTAGCAGACACATGCTATAGTACTACATGCACTGTTGCAGATCATGGCAAAGTTGCTGTTCTAATGATGGGTGGCTACTTTATGGCTTGGGATCTTGCTACAGGCAACTTAGCGTGGAAAGGAGAAGCAATGGATTATCCATGGAGTGAACCTGCATTCGGAGCTTACTCTATACAATCCGCCTATGGAATGCTATATCGTCAAGCATATGACGGCGTCTACGCATTTGACTGGGATGACGGAAGCATAGTATGGCATTACGTTGATTATGCATTAAGCGCATATGAAAGTCCATATACTGACGAAAATGGAACGACTGTATACTCTATAAACACTGGAGGAATAATTGCTGACGGAAAAATGTACACATACAACACTGAACACACTGAAAGCTGGCCACTAACAAGAGGCTGGGGCTTAATCTGCATTAACATAACTACTGGTGAACGCGTTTGGAGAATTGCTAACCCAATGACAATTGGCGCAATAGCTGATGGATATCTTGCAGCTGCAGACTCCAGAGACGGATACCAATATGTTTTCGGCAAAGGTAAAAGTGCAACAACAATCTCAGCTACTGATATGGTAATTGCAAAAGGAGACAGCATTGTTATCAGAGGTACAGTTCTCGATCAATCACCTGCTCAAGTAGGCACGCCTTGTGTTTCTGCAGCATCAATGTCGACACAGATGGAGTATTTGCATTTAGCTTATCCAATTGGCGGAATCTGGAATAACGAGACAATAACTGGTGTTCCAGTGACTTTAACAGCTGTTGATCCAAACGGTAATTTACAAACTATTGGTACCACTACAACCAACGGTTACTATGGAACTTTCAGTCTCGATTGGACTCCTGAGCATGAAGGTAAATATCAAATTATGGCTACCTTTGCTGGCGATGACTCATATGGCAGCTCTGCAGCTTCAGTAGATGTTGTGGTAGGTGCACCAGAACCAACTTCAACTCCAACTCAAGAGAACACAACAACTCCAGACTACACAATGACAATCATTGGTATGGGCATAGCAGTAATGGCTTTAGTTGCTATAGTCGGTTTTCTGCTATATAGAAAACATTAAATCCAAA
>CAZXGX010000120.1:0-3210 GCA_964640475.1 uncultured Candidatus Bathyarchaeia archaeon | reverse complement strand
TTGTGTTGAAGAAGCTTTTAAGAAAATAGCAAATAGAAATTACGATTTAATCATTTCTGATTACGAAATGCCGCAAAAAAATGGTCTTCACTTTTTAAGGGAGTTGCGCGAACAGAATAACGAAATCCCCTTCATTTTATTTACTGGTAAAGGCAAAGAAGACGTAGCTATTGAAGCATTAAATCTCGGATCAGATGGATACGTCAATAAACAGGGTAACTCAGAAACAGTTTATGGCGAATTATCTCATCTCCTTCATTTGTCTTTAGAAAGAAGCCGAAGCAAACTCCAAATAGCAAAGGACGCGCTCGCTCTTCAGACTGTTGAAGACGCCATAATAACCACTGACCAAGACCTGATAATCGCTTCTTGGAATAAAGCAGCTGAAATAGTTTTTGCTTGCCCACAAAATGAAGCTATTGGGAAGAAAATAGAAGACATTTTTGCCCCTATGAACCTTGATGTATCTTTGCAGGAAATATCTCTCGCTCTCAAAGAAAAGGGGCGCTTCAACGGCGAAGTCTCATATATAGATAAAAAGGGGATGCTGAGATATGGCGAATTAACAATAATCAACCAAGTAAACAAAGCAAGTAAAACCTTGGGATATACCATAGTCTGCCATGACATTTCAGAAAAAAAGGAAATGGAGGATTCAATACAGCAAAAACTATGTATGCTTGAATCCATCGCAGAAAACATGGGTGCGGGTTTTGTAACTATAGATAAAGACTATCGAGTACAGTACGCGAATAGATTTGTAAAAAACAACTGTGGCAACGTGGAAGGGCAACTGTGCTATGCAACGCTTAACAATTTGGAGCATATTTGTCCTGATTGCGGTGCTATAAAAGTCTTTGAAGGGAAGGTAACTAGAGATTCTCACGAGTATTCTCAAATAGGTATTAATGGCAAACCCTATTTTGTTGAAATTATTGCTACACCCATTAAGAACAAAAATGGGAACATAATAGCGGTAATGGAGTTTGTTGTAGATATAGCTGAAAAGAAACAACTGGAACAAAAATTATTGGCAAACGAAGCAAAGTCCAGAGCTATTAGCGACTCCGCGCTTGATGCTATATTTATGTTTGATGAAGAAGACAAAATTAACTATTGGAATCCTGCAGCTGAACGAATCTTTGGTTACACGGGAAAAGAAA
Organism: uncultured Candidatus Bathyarchaeia archaeon; assembly: GCA_964640475.1. Lineage (GTDB taxonomy): Archaea > Thermoproteota > Bathyarchaeia > Bathyarchaeales > Bathycorpusculaceae > Bathycorpusculum. The sequence continues at coordinate 2,047 of CAZXGX010000120.1, read as the reverse complement.
TAATCGGTCAAACAGTAAACGAGAAATTAATTCCTGTTCGTCTTCGCAAGGAACACCTCAAATCAATCTCTGAGATTGGCAAAGGTGAGAATGAGAAAAATGCAAGTATTCCCTTGGAATACTCAGCTCGGAGAAAAGATGGAGTAGAGTTTCCAATGGAGCTTTCTATTGCTCCAATGCATTTGAATGATACTCTAGGGTTTGTAGCCATAGCCAGAGATGTTACTGAACGTAAGCAAGTAGAAGCGGCACTGAAAAAGAGCGAGGAGAAATATAGGCTTCTTGCAGATTCTTTGCCTGAAATCGTTTTTGAGACAGATAATATTGGTAAATTGATTTATGTTAACGAGCGCGCCTTCGAACTTACAGGATACACTCAGCTCGATGTTGAAAAAGGCCTTTTCGCTTTTGATTTTTTTGACCAAAAAGATAAACAACGAGGGAAAGAAAATTTCAGTAAAGTATTATCGAATAATCCCTCACGCAATAATGAGTACACATTTATTAAAAAAGATGGTAGTACCTTTCCAGTTCTTGTTTCAAGTACTCCTGTTATTTTGGATAACAAAATTGTTGGTCTAAGAGGGTTACTAATAGATATTACTCAACGAAAAAATATTGAAGAAGCCTTGAGGCTGAACGAAGAAAAATTTAGAACATTGGCAGAAAAATCACCTAACATGATTTTTATAAATTATCAGGGCAGAGTAGTTTATGCTAACAAAAAATGCGAGGATTTTATGGGCTACACAAGGGAAGAGTTCTATTCTCCAAACTTTAGCTTTCTCTCCCTCTGTGCACCTGAATATGCCGAATTATTGAAATCAAATTTTGTTAAACACTCAAGAGGAGAAGATATTGATCCGTATGAGTATGTTCTTGTGACTCGTAATGGCAATAGACTCAATGCCATAATATCCTCAAAATTGATAGACTATCAGGGAGGCAAAGCAATCCTCGGAATAATCACAGATATTACGCAGCTTAAGCAAACTGAGGAAGAAATTAGAATATCGGAGGAGAAATATAGAAGCCTTTTTGAAAACGCGTCTGATATCATCTTAACAGGAGATTTATCCGGGAAAATAAGCTCTATCAACGTTGCTATTGAGAAATATGGCTTTAAGAAAGAACAACTTATCGGAAGGAATATCCGTGAGTTTCTTTCGATTGAGGATAGTTCAAGGCAAGACAAGGTTTTCCAAGAAGTAGGTTTAGGAAAAACGCTTTCCAATACGCTTAAAGTGGATACACCTCTTAAAAATGCTATTTTTGAAATTAAGACCGATCCGTTAAGAACTAATGGTATTGTTGTTGGTTTCCAAACTATCCTGAGAGATGTAACTGAACATTGCAAACATGAAGCAGACCTGAAAATAAATCGTGATAGACTTGAATTAATGAACGAGAAGCTACGTGTAGTAGGAAGCTTGACTAGACATGATGTTGGAAACAAACTCAGTATAGTAACTGGTAACGCTTATTTGCTTAAAAAGAAGTATCCAGACCAAGCTGATGTTGTTGAGGGAATACAAAAGATTGAACAGGCCGTTAAAGAATCGCTTAAAATTTTCGATTTTGCCAGAATTTACGCGCAATTAGGTGTTGAAGAATTAAAATATGTTGCTGTTGAAAACTCACTTAATGAAGCTCTGTCACTTTTTTCTGGATTAAACCTCATAGTAATTAATGATTGTCATGGCTTGAGTTTATTTGCGGATTCATTTCTTGTGCAACTGTTCTGTAACCTTATTGATAATACAAGAAAACATGGCGTAAAAGCAACTAAAATACGCGTATTTTATGAGAAAACGGATTCGGGTGAGTTACATTTGATTTATGAGGATGATGGTGTAGGAATATCTGTGGAGAACAAATGCAGGCTCTTTTCTGAAGGCTTTAGCACTGGAGGAAGCTCTGGGTTCGGTTTGTTTTTGATTAAGAAGATGATTGATGTCTACGGTTGGATTATGGCTGAAACAGGCGAACCAGGTAAAGGAGTGAAATTCATTATCACAATTCCAAACAAAAACAAAACTAATCAAGC
>CAZXGX010000119.1:0-5646 GCA_964640475.1 uncultured Candidatus Bathyarchaeia archaeon | reverse complement strand
CGCTCTTGATAACGATATTACACTTACAGAACAACTTGTTATTCCTGTTAACAAAAACATCACCCTAACAAGTACAAGTACGTCTAAATTTTTTAAACTAATTGGGGGGGATAGAGAAATTGTTAGAACTGAGGAGGGTTATCCTGTTCCTTTACCTGATGCTGTTATAATGGTTGAGGGTAGTGGGGTGTTAAAGATTGACGGTATTGTTGTGACTTCTACAAATATCGGTCCTACTTGGAACAGTCTTGTGCGTGTTAACGTAGTTGGCACACTTATCATGTATAATGGCGAGATTTCGGGTAATATTGGTGATGGCGTGTGTAACAGTGGCACGTTTGAAATGTACGGTGGCAAAATTTCCAATAATACTTCCATAGTTGGTGGTGGTGGCAGAGGAGGTGCGGTGTATAACAGTGAGTATGGCACATTTGGTATGTTTGGTGGTGAAATCTCTAACAACACAGGCTTTGGCGTGAATAACCGCGGTACGTTTAGCATGTCTGGAGGTATAATCAGTAACAACTATGGCGGGGGTGTGCAAAACAATGGCATCTTTAGCATGTCGGGCGGCGAAATTTCTAACAATGTTGGTGAGGGTGAGAATGTAATGCAATCAGGTGGTGGTGTTTCTAACAGTGGCATCTTTAGTATGTCTGGTGGTGTGATTTCTAATAATCAAGCTACATATGGGGGTGGGGTATACAACTATCCTGATGGCAATTTTAGCTTGGCTGAAAATGCTGTAATTTCTGACAATAAAGCTGAAGTTGGTGGAGGCGTAAATAATGCTGGCACATTTAACAGACTTGGCGGCATAATTTCTGGCAACACCGCTACAGAGTATAACGATATATATCCTAACGACGACAGCATAACTGGTTCAGTTACAGAACCGTTCCTATTTTCAACAGTATTGGTGGTTGCTTCTATTCTTATTACGGTTGTTACTGCCTTCATTTTGATTTTTAGAAGGCATCTAAAAACCAAGTTGCAATGATGAATAATTATCTATGCATTTTCAATATTACTTAAGAATTATACACGGAACTATCAGGATAATTAAGCTGCAAAGCGCTCAGTGTTTTCGTATATGTGTAGGAATTTTATAAGTACGAGTAAAAGTAAAAAATAAATCACAGTTTCTATTTCAGCAGAGGTAGACTTTTTATACTTTTCCAGCGAATTAGGGGTATGGAAAAATTTCTACTAGTAAGTCCGAATTGTTCCGATCTCGCAGAATCAAATATCGAGATAAAAAAATTCCATGACTGCGAGAATTACATTTACATTCCAGAGATTGAAAAATTAAAAGGAAAACACGTTACAATCCTGCACAGGTGCTACCCAGACCAGGATTCCCGCATTTTACAGTTTCTACAAATTTTAAGCGCAGTAAAACCAGTTGCAGCAAAAGTAACTGCAATTATTCCATATCTTCCATACTCAAGACAGGACGAAATTTCTAGACCAGGCGAAACTGATTCAGCGACAATGATCACCAAAGTACTATCTTGTGCTGGTCTTGATGAACTCATTACCTTTAATTGCCACTTTCTAGAACCAGGCGAAAACAAAAAAAACATCGATGGCTTAAATATCCAGAATCGATCAATTGTCTCCGATTTATTAGATTATGTTAGACCACGAGTATTAGATCCTGTTTTTATTGCACCAGATCAAGGCGCAGCTCACTTCGTTGAAAAACTAGGCGGGGTCAGTATGGAAAAAACCCTTGGCGCATATGTCAATGGACCAATAGCATTCAGACAAATTACATCCGAAAAACTCGATGCAGATATTGCTGGCCGAGACGTAATTCTAATAGATGATATGATTATTTGCGGAGAAACAATGGTTAAAGCCGCCCAAGTATGTAAAAAAGGCGGCGCCAAAAGAATCATTTGCGCTTCAGTTCACGGATTACTAGTAGGCTGCGCATTTGATAGAATTCGAGCCGCAGGAGCAAAAGAAATCGTTGTAAGCGATAGTGTACCAAGTCCAGCAGCAGTAGTAAGCATAAAGAAACGACTAAAAGACTTTTTACAATAACAAAAAAACCCATCTCTTTTAACGGCAACACTAAAGACCAGCCAAGAAGCCTAAAATAAATAAAAAACTTGAACCGCCAACACACGCAATCGCAGTCTAACTATAATCGAAAAAATTAATATTACTCTAAAAGAATAACTAATTACGTCTATCAAAATAATTATTCACAACATTAAAGCAACCTTAACAGTCAAAAAATTTGGGGAATAGGAGAAAAATATGAACCAGACAGTCTGTAGTTGCCCAAAATGCAACAGCAAAGACGATCCAGACATAATCGTTAAAGGCGAAGCCGTTTTAGCAATTTGCCCAAAATGTAAAGTTGTCCGATACAAATTACCCTGGCTATAAAAAAGCCCCCTGCAACCCAAAAATTTTATGATAAAAATTTTGAACCTAACTTTTTTACTCTTCTATTTATCAGTTAAAAATAAAACGTTAATCAACGATGACCCTCTAACTTAGAATTTGTTAGATTTATTAATGAAAGCTTAAAAGCTGGTGGCTATCCTTTCTGTAGCAAGCAGGAGATAAGGTCTATATATACTAGATTTCTCTTGAGAGATCTAAAAAGTAATCAGCGAGCTAAATCGACAAACAGTAAGAATAGATTTGATAGTTGATTATGATGAACGTAGAAGTAATACCAGCAATCTTGGTAAAAAACCGCGAAGAATTACTTGCACACATCGAAAGAGTAAAACCTAGCGTTACAACCGTTCACATCGACATCATGGATAATATTTTTGTCCCCAACAAAACGATCGGACTTGAAGGTTTAACAAATCTTCCCTCGGGAATCCAATACGAATTTCACTGGATGGTAAAAGACCCACAAAATTGGATTTCAAAAGTTCCCGGCGAACACATGCATTTAGTCCACGTTGAAACTATTTCTGACTGGAACGAAATAGAAAAAGCACTCGCTACAGGCGCAAAAATAGGTCTCGCCATTAATCCACCGACACCCATCGAAAAACTATATCCGTACATTAATGGTAAAGAGATAAAAAAAGTTCTATTTATGACAGTTAATCCCGGCTTTTCTGGACAAAAATACATTGCTGACGTAGAATTAAAAGTCCAAGCTCTTCGAGCAAAATTTCCCGAACTTGAAATCGAAGTTGACGGAGGAATAAATTTAGAGACTTCCGAGAGAGCAAGTGAAGCAGGCGCAAATATTCTTGCAGCATCAAGTGCAATTTTTATGGCAAAAAACATTCCAGAAGCAGTTAAGAATATCTACGAGTCGGGAATTCGAGGTAGAAATAAATCGCAAAGTCAAGGATGGGAAAAAATGACAGACGATTCAAATGTTCCCAAACTAATCACACCCACTCCAAAGCAAACACTTCTTGAGCCAAGTCCATCAGTTGGAGCAACAAAAATTGACGACATAAAAAGCCTCTATTTAATATCAAACAATATTAGACAAAGCATTGTAAAAATGCTTCACGCAGCAAAATCAGGCCACCCAGCAGGTTCAATGGGTTTAGCCGACGTATTTACTGCACTTTACTTCAATGTTTTAAACCACAATCCAAAAAACCCAAATTGGGAAGGTCGAGATCGCTGCATCTTATCAAATGGTCACGTTTGCCCAGGATTATACGCCACAATGGCTGAAGCAGGATACTTCCCAAAAGAAGAGTTAATGACCCTTAGAAAACTAGGTTCAAGACTACAAGGACATCCCCACAGAGAAACATTACCGGGAATAGAAAACAGTTCAGGACCTCTTGGACAGGGACTCTCAATCGCAGTTGGAATGGCACTTGTAGCAAAAAGAGAAAAAAAGAGCTGGCAAGTCTACTGTATTTGTTCAGACGGAGAGCACAATGAAGGACAAATATGGGAAGCAGCACTTTTAGCATCCAAATTCAAACTCGGAAATCTAGTCGCAATCATGGATCGAAATAACATTCAAATCGACGGATTCACAGAAGATGTTCTTCCACTCGAACCACTCGAAGAAAAATACAAGGCATTCGGATGGCACGTAATCAATATCGATGGCCATAATATTCAACAAATAATTTCAGCCTGCAACGAAACCAAAACAATAATCAACAAACCAACAATGATAATCGCACACACCGTTCCAGGAAAAGACATCTCATTTATGGAATTCATTACCGAATGGCACGGAAAATCACCAGGCGACAAAGAAGCAACAACAGCCTTAGAAGACCTTGAAGAGGAAAGAAAATTCTATCATGATGAAGAAAAAATGTAGACATATGCTAAATCTGAAATCATTATGGTGTTAATATGACAAATTCATCAAAAATAAACAAGCAAATGGGGCTGATTGACAATATTAATTCACCTCAAAATAAAAAACCAAGTCGAGATGGATTTGGAAAAGCACTAGTTGAGATTGGAGCTGAAAACCCAAACCTGTGGGTAATGACTGCTGATGTTTCTGAAAGCACCCGAACACACTGGTTTGCAGAAAAATATCCCGATCGATTTGTTCAAGTTGGAGTATCTGAACAAAATCTAGCAGGAGTTGCAGCAGGAATAGCCTCCATGGGAAAAACAGTTTTTATCTCTGCATATGGCGTATTCTCACCTGGAAGAAATTGGGATCAAATTCGTGTTTCAATTTGTTACAATAATCTGCCCGTAAAACTACACGGTTCACACACTGGAGTAACAGTTGGACCAGATGGAGCATCTCACCAAGCATTAGAAGACATCGCAATTACTCGAGTTCTCCCAAATATGACAGTTATTGTCCCAGCAGACGTTGAAGAGGCAAGAAAAGCAACAATAGAAGCAACAAAAACAAAAAACCCAGTATATATCAGATCATGCCGAGAAAAAATGCCCGCATTTACTACACATTTAACACCCTTCACAATTGGAAAAGCAAATATTTATCGAGACGGAAAAGATGCAGCAATTTTCGCATGCGGACCACAAGTATACGAATCAATAATTGCAGCAGAAAAACTCGAATCCGAAGGAATCTCATGTGCAGTAATTGATTGCCACACAATTAAACCAATTGATAAGGACATGATCAAATTTTGGGCAAAAAAAACCGGCCTAATAATTAGTATTGAAGACCATCAAATCACTGGAGGACTCGGAGGAGCAATAGCAGAAGTCTTAAGCGAATCAGGAAAGTCAACCCCCTGCACATTAAAGCGACATGGGATAAAAAACATGTTCTGCGAATCAGGAGAACCCCTTGAACTTATGAAAAAATATGGACTTGACTCCGAAGGAATTGCAGAATTCGTTCGTGAGAACTACAAAAAAGAAACAAAAGCAAATAGTGAGGCAAGTTTTAATTGATCATTATAATGTTAATTTATTTGAGATGGAAATTATGGAATTCTTTTTAGATACCGCAAATGTTGAACAGATAAAAAAAGCAGCAGCACTTGGAGTTGTCGACGGAGTTACAACAAATCCAACACTTATTGCAAAAGAAAACGGAAAAAGTCAACAAGAAATAATTACTGAGATTGCAAAAGTAATAAAAGGCCCCATTTCAGTTGAAGGAAATGCAGACACATGCGATGAGATTGTTCGCGAGGGAGAAGCATATTCAAAATGGGCAAAAAACATCGTAGTAAAAAT
>CAZXGX010000118.1:0-5816 GCA_964640475.1 uncultured Candidatus Bathyarchaeia archaeon | reverse complement strand
TCTTCACAATCGCAGTCGCTGTCGTCCCATTCTTCGTCTTCTTCTTCTCGAACAAATCTGTACATTACCATTTTAAAAACCCAACAAACGATAACCACGCTAACCTATAAGTCTTCTCTATAAAAGTTTCTTCATAGAAAAACCACAAATTGATCAATTAAAAAATTTTGCAGAGCCAATGTAATCATAAAATAAAAAAGAAAAGATTAGAGAGATGACTTCAGTCACAGTTCTCTATTTACGTCTGTCGGCTGCTTTTCGGTTGCTGAGGTTGCGGTATTGGAATAACTGTTGTTTTTGAGAGGTTTTCTTGTTCATTAAGTATCAGTGAAAGCATCTTTCCTTCAGGAACGATTATTTTTGCGTTATTCTGCAAAGAGGCTGCGATCGTTTCAAGTTGCTTAAAGACAACGGCATTGTCTTTGAAGTAAGTTGTTAGGGCTTCGTTTCGCAGTTTTGTGGCTTCAGCATCACCTTCAGCGATAGCAATTGTTGCAGTTTTTTGGCCTTCAGCTTGCAATATAGCTGATTGTTTCTGTCCTTCAGCACGTTGAATAGCAGCGTTCTTTTCACCACTTGCCAAAGTTGCTTCGGCGATTGCGGTTTTTTCTGCAGCTTGACGTTCGTTATCTGCTTTAAGCACGGATTCCATTGAGCTCATTAAGCCGCGTGGTGGCTCTAAGTCTTTGATTTCTGCGCGAACGATTTCTATACCCCAGTCTCTGGTTTGTTCATCTAGAGCTTCTTTGAGTTTAGTATTGATGGTTGGTCTAGAGGTGTTTGCTACTGTCATGTCCATGCCCCCGATGATATCTCGCAGGACTGTTCGTGCCAGGGTGTCAATTTGGGATTCATAGTTGTTTACGAAGTACTGTGAAGCTTTCACTGATGTTTCATCGGTCTTTACCTTGTAGAATACGACGGCATCAACGCCCATGAAAACTTTGTCTTTAGTGATGACATCTTGACGCTGTACGGGAGTCATGCGTTCAGTAATGTTTACTTTTATTATTCTATCCACGAAGGGTACAAGTAATGTTATGCCTGCTTGAACGAAACGATGATATCTTCCAAGACGTTCAACTAATCCGCGCTCTGTTGGTCTAACAATCCTTAACGAAGAAAGGACTGCATAGAGTATTACGATTAATGGTATGATTATTGCTATTGTTTGAATTATATCTACTATACTGATTCCCCCTTTTCCCCGCTCCAATTTGTATAGGCAATGCATTTAAAATTTTCTTAAAGTAATGAGTTAATAATCAGTCATGAAGAATTAGCAGCCTTCAGGTTTAAGACTTATGAAAGGCTAATCCGAATATTATTTATATTCGAAACATGGAATAAAATTAAAAACAATTAAGGATGTTGAAAAGTTTTATGTCGGCCAGTAACATTTCACAAGAGAAAATTTTAGACGAAATTAATGAGAGAGTTATTAAAAACTTTTTAGATATAGTGATTATGGCAAAACTGAAGAGTGAAGCACTTAGTGGTTATGACTTCATTGCTTTTATAAATAAACGGTTTAATATGTTAATTAGTGCAGGAACCGTTTATTCTCTTCTTTATTCTCTTGAGCGTAAACAACTCATAGAAGGCTCAGGTGAAGAGAGAAGGAGAACATACAAGCTAACAGAAAAGGGAGCTCAAACGATAGAGACTATCCTTGAAGAGCATAAAATAATTGAAGGTTTTATGGCAAATATTTTAAAACCCTTATAGTTTGAAAAAAGGAAAATATTTTTTAAAAAAACTATTTTATTATTACTTTTTTAACGTCTTCTTGCCATGGAAGTTTTGTGGGATGTTTTTCTAGATATTCGTAAAGTTCTTTTTCTAAATTTACATTTAATACATCTGAGGACTCTTTAACTAGAGAGATTTCTATTACCGCCGTTTTCGCCATTGCATTCCCCTATAGAAAGCATTTACGACATATGTTGCATATATAATTTAAGAACATTTGTGATTATCACACAGAATTTTTATATATAAAACTAACGGTTTAATTCCAAAATTTTTCATTTCTTACACACATATTTATTAGAAAAGTCATTACGACAAGACATTATTTAGACATCAATAATTAAATATTTACTAACTTAGTTCAAGGATTGTTATTCATTTGCAACATTTACACACATTTTAGAACTTAAAATTGATTTTTACTTTAGAAATTGAAACAAAATCAACTTTCCGCTCGGCAGGTTGAGAACACATTTAGAGAAAAAAATAAGTTTTAACAACAACACCTGAATGCAAAAATAGTTTTATGGTTTACAAGACCAAACTAAAACAAACACACAAAAAATATTTACTTATAATGAGCGCTAAAAGATTTATATCTAAAATAACAATTCATCCGTTTTATGCAAACCAACTTGACACAAACAAAAACTGGAGTCACTTGGAAGCAACCAGTCGTTTTTGTTGTAGCGACAGTGATTTGCACTTTTTTGGCAATTTGGGCTGTTGTTCAGGCACCCGTTAATTCACCTGTTTCAGGTGTTTCTGGACTTTATATTGCAGCCGCAATTTATGTGCCCTTAGCATTATGGTTTGGTATCTGGGGATGCCTTGCAGGCTACTTAAGTTGTGTTTTTATGGGCTTATTTGTTGGTTACTCATTTGATTTTGTTCTTGTTTGGTCATTGGCAGATTTCTTTGAAGGCTTTGTGCCATTGCTAATATACCGCCAATTTATTGCTAAACCAATATTATCTTTAAATCACCCCAAGATAACCTACAGCTTAAATGCCCTTATGTTCACAAATTTGGTTGTTTCTGCGATAGCTCTTGCTAATTCTTTATCAATAGTTTTTATCGCCACTTTTCTTTTGGGCATTACATTACTAATTGTTCAGGCTTTAGTTGAGAACATTAAAACTTGGTTAACTTGGCTTCTAGTAGGGGTTTTTCTTGCAAGCATAGTTTCAGGCATATTTGGTGTTGGCGCTTTAATCGTATTTGGAAGTGTTCCAACAGCATCTTTTTCAACTGTTTTCTTTGGTTGGGTTTTTGGAGATATAATTGTGTTATCAACGCTTGGAACAGTACTTACGGTTGTTTTAACGCCGCATATTTTAAAGGCACACATATATGTTAGAAGATACTTCTCCTAAAAACACAGTAATTCTAACCCAAGATTTGTTTCTGTCCGTTTTGGAACAGAAAAACATCGTTAATGAACGATAAGGCGCCCTTGTCGCATGTAAGTGCTGAACCTTTAGGTAAAGCAAAAATTTTGTCCTTGTACGAGAAGGCTTTTAATGCTTCATCATTTTTAGGCTTATAATGTGCTTTTAAAGTAATATCAACCAAGCCTAAACCACTGATAATCTTGACTTCTTTGTTTGACCGGCAAGTAATTACACACTTTTTGCAGAGCGCCAAAGCGCCAGCGCTTCGCCCAATAATAACACCCTTGAATTTGCAGAGTAAGTCATCAACACCCACTTTTGATAATCTCTCAACTAAAACACTTGGAACTCCACCTGTTAAGTAGATTAGGTTTGCTTGAGCCGTTTTTTCTTCAACTTCATCTTTACTAGCCAAGTAATCTATAATATTAACAGAGCAAGCACCCAAGAACCGGAAATAATCGTATATTATTTTTCGACGTTTGTAGCTTTTATCAAAAGATGCCCTAGCCCAAGATAAAACAACAACGTTCGGTGATTCTCCAGCGGCATTGAAGGCTTGCTGATTCACGTCTTTTGCGTCTCGTTTGTAGATGTTTTCTCCGCCTAAAAGATAGATGTTGGGCATACAAAAACCTGCTCAAGGCACTTAAAAAACAAAACTATTGGGAGACATTTAATTTATTATTGTCAAGTAAGTTTTAAGCAGGTTCTCTGAAGATTCATCGATTGTGTAGATTGTTTTTAAGCCATCATTGATTTGTAGTACAAAATCAGTGTTCTTTAGTGTCTTCATTTGCCACGTTAAAGCTTGTGAAGTAATACTGACTTCGAGGGCTAACTTGCCATGAGACAACTGTCTTTTGTTAAGCAACACTTCAACTATCCGTTTAGCCGTCTTGTGTCGTAGAAGGGAAATTGCAATAATTTGTTTTTTTGAAAACTTTTTTGAAACAAAGAACCGTTTGTATTTGCCATCACGAACAAACGAAACCAATCCTGACTTAACTAGAACACCTAAATGGTACTGGGCTAATCCAACGGGGATGCATAAACCAGCACATACTGCTCTAAACTGTATTCCTGGGTTTTGGTTGATGAAATCGTAGATTTGGGCTCTTGTTGAATTAACAAACAAATCTTGAGGAGAAATGTCGGTTACTTGAAAACTAAAGGATGCTGGAACTGCTATTAAAAAAGAGCCATCCATTATTGATGGATTAAAGTTATAACTGCTTGTTTGAACTTGAAGTGAATTATGGGGTCCCATGGTGAAGCTGATTCTAACGTTTTTCTGTTGATATAGAGTTGCTGCAAAACAGCCTCCGATGACTAAGATTAAAACCAACGCAAATGCAACTTGTTTGAACCTCAAGGACACCAACCTATGACTTTACTGTTCTGTACTTCTAGTTTTTATTATTATTTGTAAACAATTGTACTAGTTTTCTGCCTTAAAGCGGTTTCCAGTTTTTGTTCACGAAAATCTTTAAGCCAAACAAGGGTATCAATGAACGGATTGAGGATTAACTTGGCAGACAACAACGAGTATGATGAAATATTTTCTGCCCTAAAGCATCCAGTAAGACGTCAGATCTTGCTGTTCATTGAAGATAAAGGTGAAGTCTCGTTCTCTGAAATTCAGGATGCTACAGGCATTAGTGATACTGGGTTGATGAGTTATCATTTAAAGGAGCTTGCTCCACTTGTGGAACAGTCAAAGCGTGGCAAGTACAATCTTTCTGAAGTAGGCCAAGCTGGGGTGGAACTTTTTCGAAAGGTTGAAAGAGAACGCCAAAAATCAAGCACAGTTGTACGTAATGAAGTAGAGAAGTTTTTAGCTGATTCGGTAAAGAGCGCCATGTTTTTTTTAGGTATTGTTGGATTAACATTATTGGTGCCCATGAGTGTTGATATATTAATGTCAGTTGAAGGTGTACTTAACAATGGATATTCAAGTTTCCAGTTGGCTGGATTATTTATGCTAAATCTTATAGTAATGGTTGCAGGTGTAGTCTTGTTTGTAGTCTATGACAGGCATTATTACTCAAAAAAATTTAAAACAAGCCTCATCCACTCAGCAGCTTACGCTATTGCCGTCTCAGTAGTGTCAAGTTTGACCTTTTACCAAATTTATTCCTTTAATCAAACTGCTTTAGATATACAACCATATGCCACCGAAAATCTTTCTCTGTTATCAGGGTTTCTTCGAGTTGCCATTTTCCTTGCTTGTACACCAGCCATAGCATACGGGCTAAACCGATTTTATAGTCGGCGACAAGACAAAACCTAACCTTAGCTTAGCTAAACTAACAATACTTATATGATTGAGTTGAAGATTAGCCCACGATGTAAAATGACCTTGGATTGCTTTATTGAGTATAAACGCAGAGAATACTGCAATGACATTAGATGCCCCCGTACAAGTTGAGCTAAACAGACAAAAAGAAGCCTCTAAAGAATACGAGCAAATCAGAAAAACCTGCAGTACAGGCTGTTTATTTACAGCATACCAATTTCATCACTGGCTAATTGACAAGGGTTACTTGATTGTTAAACCTGCAAAGGAAAAATAGGTTCAAGCAAGTACCTAAAATTTTAAGCTACCGTTCGATATTGGGTAAATAAGGTTTTTATCCAAAACAGAACGTTTTTTTGGTTTTTTGTTTA
>CAZXGX010000117.1:0-5827 GCA_964640475.1 uncultured Candidatus Bathyarchaeia archaeon | reverse complement strand
ACATTCTTTTTAAAGAAGAATACTTGAATGTGCCCAACAATTAGAATGAAAATCCAGACTGTTGAGTAGAAGAAGTAATACGCCAGTAATTCGTGTAGTTTTATTTCAAATCCTATCTTTCTCGAAAAAGCGTAGAACACAACAGCTGTTATGGCAAAACTGGACAACGAAACTATAACCGTCTTTATAATGTCAGCCATTCCAAGAGACATAAGAAAAATGGGTAACACTAAATTGAATTTGACTGATAAGAACAGTGAAAAAACCAGCAGTGAATTATACATCCAAACACTTGGCACGATTGCGCTAAGAAGAAAAACAGCAACTGAAGGATACAAAAAGAACAAGCTTGGCAGGAAAACCTGGGGCTTCTTAAAGAACTTCTTTGCTAGCTCCAGATACCACATTTTAAGCCAAATCGCTTGGGCAATCGACCATCTTTTACGTTGATTAAGCCAATTCTTCCAGCCAGAATGCACATAATTTTTAACTTCAACATCCGTCGTGTAAGCAAAACTGCTGTTCTCAAGAAATGCCCTAGTTGCCAAATCAATGTCTTCAGGAATAACTTTGTCAAAACCGCCAATTTTTTCAAAAGCTTCCCGCTTCATAGCAAATGCTGCGCCATTAACTGCTGGGCACTGATGCATGAAACGTGATGCTATCCAACTACTAACGTTAAACGTAAAGTATTCATAGTAAGCCATTTTGGAGAGAAACGATTTACCTTTAACAACCCGCTTCTTTATATCTAAAATATCTGCATGCTGTAAATCCATAACAATTTTCTTCAAATAATCAGGATCATCAGTAGGCTCAATATCAGAATCCAAAAAAAGCAAAGCTTTCCCCGAAGACAACTTTACTGTTTCGTTAAGAGCATTTGCTTTTCCAGTACGTTCCTTGTTAAAAACAAACTTTGCTTTACCCTCAAACTGTTTAGCCTCTTCCAGAATCCTCGGAGTCGGCTCATCTACAGTTACAAAAATTTCTTTCTCTACATCTTGAGCAGAGAGCATTTTGATAGTGTTAGCTAAGTGACTTGAATCCTTGTAAACAGGAATAAAGATGCTAATGTCCGGCAGCGAAATCAGCCCTGAGGTACCTTCCCTTTTCTCGCATTTTTTAATTACGTTTAGCTTTATTAATCATTCTAAACTAAAGGCGAAACTGCCGCCTATAATATTGAAATTTTACCTGAATATCTTGAAAATAATGCTTCCAAATTATAGGTAAATTATTATTTGCCTCCACAGAATCCTAGTGCAGATGAAACCCGTTAAAGCAATAACTCTATTTTCAGGCGGTTTAGACAGCATACTCGCAACACAGTTAATTCTAAACCAAGGTATAGAAGTAATTGCCTTCAACGTTAAAACGCCATTTGGCATCCCAAAAAAAGACGGAATCAGTGAAGCAGAAACAGCAATAAAACAATTAAATATACCCCTAAAAATCCTCACAGTAGAGAAAGATTACATAAAAATGCTTAGAAATCCAAAACATGGTTACGGCAAAAACATCAATCCTTGTGTTGACTGTAAAATCTTCATACTAAAAAAAGCAGTTGAGTACGCAAAAGAAATCGGTGCTGACTTTCTTTTCACAGGCGAAGTCCTAGGCGAACGCCCCATGTCTCAGCATGGTCCAGCGCTTAGAATAATCGAGGAAGAAGCAGGCTTAAAAGGCAAACTACTAAGACCCCTTTCAGCAAAACTGCTGCCTGAAACAGAGGCAGAAAAGAAAGGACTAGTTAACCGCAACAAGCTCATGGCAATTAGAGGTCGCTCACGAAAACCCCAGTTCCAACTTGCCAAAGAATTCAAAATAACAACCTATCCATCACCTGCTGGCGGATGCCTCTTAACTTGTGAGGAATACGCAAAAAAACTCGCCGACCTTTTTGCACACAAAAAAGGTGTATCAGCAGCCGACGTAACTTTGCTACGTTTTGGCAGGCATTTCCGTCTTGATGAAAACAAAATTATCGTGGGACGAAACGAAACAGAAAACAAGTTTTTACTTTCTAGAAAAACAAAAAACGAATATTACTTTGAACTTCCCGACATCGTTGGTCCAATAACTATACTTCAGGGTGCAAAAACAAAAAAAGCCATACGAGTAGCTGCTGAATTAAACGCTTTTTACTCTGATGCGAACCTGGAAAAAGTTAAAGTGAACTTTGGCAGAGACAGCTTAAACAAGTCAATTATCGTGATGATTCCTGACCGAGTTGCGGTGGATAAGCTTCGAATTGGCAGCAGCAAATAATATTTTAGATCACTTTTTCTAGATCTTTAATGAAGCGTTTAAACACCTTCAAGCCGCCTTCCCAGAAGTCGGGTGCCTTCACGTCTAAGCCCACGATTTTACCGATTTCCAAAGGTGAAACACTGCTGCCCGCAGACAATGCCTTCTTCAATTTAGGCGCGAATGCCTTTCCTTCTTCAAGGTATTTTTCGTAGAGTGAATACACAAACATTTGGGCATACACGTATGGGTAATTGTAGAAGCGGTAATTTGCCATGTAATAATGCGGCTTCATTGTCCATTCAGCCTGCATTTCCGGGAACCATTCAACAGAGTCTCCATAAATGCGGTCTCGCGCTTTAGTCCAGTGACTACAAATTGTCTGGTAATCCAAGAATTCATCTTTTTGAATTGAAGAGTAAAGTGCCTGCTCAAACCACACACGCGCCGTAACTTGGAAAGCCGTCATGCCCGCCTCATCTAGAACCATACACAGCAAAGCTTTACTTTGTGCATCCGATTTCGCTTGATCCAGTAGCAAATCAGTAAGCAGAAGCTCCCCAAAAATTGAAGCGGTCTCAGCCACGATTGAAGGAATATTCATGTTCAATCGAGTTTGGCTTCGCGACGCATACCAATCATGAGTAGCATGCCCAAGTTCATGCGCTAAAGTGAAGACATCACTTAAGGTTCCATTGAAGCTTTGAAGAACGTAAGCAGATTTGCCATTGTAGTAGCTTGCGCAAAACGCGCCGTTACGTTTACCAAAACGTGGCGTAGCGTCAATATGCTGTTTCTGGAACATTTCCTCAACAGCCACTGCATAATCAGCGTCTAAGCGACTATATGCTTGAATGATCAGGTCTTGTGCTTGCTGATAAGTAAATTTAAGTTCAGGAGCTTCAGGCAAAGGTGCCATAATATCGTGATTACCTAGAATGGGTAACTTCATGAGTTTAGCTTTAATCTTCAAATAATTCCTGTACGAATCAGCGCTTTCTTCAATTGATCTCAACAGATTATCAATTATACCCTGCTCAGTGTCATTGCTGATCAAACTTGACTCCATGGGGGAAGCATATTTTCTCCGTTTAGAAACGCTTACCCAGTCATTACAAATACTTCGTAGAGCCGCTGAAAAAACTTCGCCGTCTTTACCAAGCAATCCGTAAATGGATCGATTCGCTGATTCCCTTGTTGCACGGTCAGGATGAGAAAGCAACCCGTAAATTTCTCCATAGTTAAGTGTCTTTTTTTCTCCAACAACTGTTACATCAAACATTCGTGTGTTTAACCACTTACTCTGCAGCTCCTCCCAAGCGTTAACACCAAACTGGTCCTTCTCAATAATGAGCTGCTCCTCAACCTCGCTCAGTTGATGCTCTACTCGACGCTGAACACGCTCAAGCACATGTCTATAGTTAGCTAAAATCGAATCTTGAATTATCTCAGGTTTACTCTTGACTAAAACTCCAAGTTCAAGATGGTAAAAAGCGAGTTGTTTACAAATTCTGGCTTCAAGCTTGTTTACGCGGTCATTAAGTGCCTGTGTTTCAGGCAAAGTCATGTTTGCTGCAAACGCTAAACCAGCAAACAGGGTTATGTCCCCGATTTTTCCCTGTAAAGCTTCCATATCTTGCAGGCACTCAAGTAAGCTTTCAGCAGTTAATTTGGTAATTTCTCCACGGTACTTTTTTTCGAACCTGTCAACCATAGCTGTTGCTTCTAATATGGTTTGATTAATTTTGGAGTCAGTAATACTTGGAAAAAGTTCTGTTAGATCCCATATGATTTGCTGAGTTGTCAATTTTTTTCCTCTATAGGCTACTATTCTCGACTGTGTTATTTTGGGGTTTTGCCCGTTTTCAACGAAAGATTGATGCTAAAACAGGTTAGAGGTAACTACAACTGAATCCCAGTTTCATCACTGGATTGAAGAGTTCCTGTTAAAAGACGGATTTATCGCAGAACAACAAAATTAAATTACTATTTTTATAAAAAAATGAAAATAGGGAACTCTTCTATAAGCTACTTAGAAATGGCAGGACGCTGCATGCATTGGTGAGAGTTAGGTGGAACGAGGCTGCAAAAAGAGTAAAAATAAGGACATTCAGCAACTTTACTAAAATTGCTGTCTGTCTATATCAAATTTAAGTTGACATTTTCATATTTTTAACTTTTAACCAGGTATTATTTGGGAAAATTTTAAAACAAAATTCATTCAAATAAGAATTATATCAAATAAGGAAAATTTGGGTGAAGTTAACCTTTGAATGATTTAACCCGTAAAAGCATATATATTTGGATATCAGGCTTTTTTTCTTTGCTATCAACAGCAAACCTGGTTAATGCAGTAATAATGTGGTTTTCAGTTGGACCAACAAACACGTTTACCTCTTACCTTTTTAGCAGCTTAACGATTCCAGTCTACATCTACGCATTGATTTCTATTATTGCAACGTTGATTTTTCTTGGCGTTACTTCTTTCATGATAAGTAAGCTATCTGTTGGCGATCAGGTAAAGGATCTTAATATGAAAGTCAT
The DNA here is from genome assembly GCA_964640475.1 of uncultured Candidatus Bathyarchaeia archaeon. Taxonomy (GTDB): domain Archaea; phylum Thermoproteota; class Bathyarchaeia; order Bathyarchaeales; family Bathycorpusculaceae; genus Bathycorpusculum. The sequence continues at coordinate 1,033 of CAZXGX010000117.1, read as the reverse complement.
TAGTTTACAGACTAATCAAGAGGTTCAACGAGCAAACTTGGTGGACATTCAAGATAAGCTGTCTAATGTTGACGAGAGCATAGATAGAACAGGCAGAAAAATTTCTGGTGAAGTCAGCAGTCAAGGAAGTGAATTAAAGAAGAATTTGGTTGCTAGTCAAAAAGCAATTGATGACAGGACAAACAAGTTACAGGCTGGTCAAGAATCTCAGAACGTAGTTTTAATGAATGTTCAAAGTCTAGTTTCTGAGGTTGACAACAATTTAGATGTTACAAGTAAAAAACTCACTAAAGAATTTGCAGCACAAGGAGAAGCGATAAAGCAAGCTGTAGAAGCTGGAGACCAAAATCAACTAAAATTGATAGATGGCGTACAAGGAAGAATGCTCTTTGTTGACGAGAGTCTGAATGATATCAAGAAAGGACTTGGCGAACAATCAGAATTTATGAAAACAATTGATGCCAATATAGCTAAGAACGTAAACTCTCAATTAACTGACGTCAAAGATACAGTAGCAAAACTGAAAATAACTGATGATAAAACTGCTGCAGCAATCGCAAAACAAAAAGATGAAATAAATGAAATTAGACAAAAGTTGGATCGATTAGAAGCTTCACTATTAACTCCCAAATCAATGCTCAAAGGCAGCAGTAATGTAGAAGACGTTAAAGGCATTGGACCCAACAAAGCAGCTGACCTGAAAAATGTTGGAATAATAAGCACCAGCGACTTTATCATGGCTGATCCTAAAGTTGCCGCTCAAAGCATGGGTTCAACCGAAAAAACTGTTGAAAAACTGCAGGGTAGAGCACAACTTCAAATGATTCCAGGCATGAAAGAGAAAGATCTCTCACTTTTAGAAGAACTCGATATCACCGACAGAAACACGCTCTCTGCACAAGACCCAATTAATCTTGGTAAAAAATTAAACGCGCTCTTTAAAGAAAAACTTGCTCAAGGAAAAGCCGTAGAAAGCGACAAACCAACAATTGAAGAAGTAGTCTCCTGGATTAAATATGCAAAAGACTAGCTG
>CAZXGX010000116.1:0-5885 GCA_964640475.1 uncultured Candidatus Bathyarchaeia archaeon | reverse complement strand
AAAAGGTCGGGTTGACACCATGTTGCCCAATAGAGGTAACCCACCACACTGTAGATACCGTCTTTGATAGAGTAATCGCAGATGAAGACTTTCCCATTCTTGATAGCATCAACATTACTCAGTTCAGTTCGTGCCAGTATATCGTTTCTAGCTGTTTGAAAGTCGGATTGAGTATGCGTTATACTACTAATCAAGCGAATAATAAGTGCAGGATTTTGTTCAACTACGAATTCAGCGCTCAACACTGGCGCATAAGATGTTTGGTTTTCAGCAATGTTAATTCCTCCAGCTTGATCTATTGCAGGTGTAACATAGGTATTGTATGGCGAATACCATTCAAGCATAACCTTGGATTTCTCGTCTGTATTTAGAGTTGCAACACGTTCTTTGACAAGATTATTGTAATATTGAACATAAGTAACATAGTCATTAGCAATGTCTTCGTTTCCCACTATAGAAGCCAATGTACTCATTAGAGTGCAGCTGAAGTCAACAGCGGTTGTATCTGAATGCTTTTCTGGCTCAGGATCTGTTGTGTCAGAAATGAATACTGGTATTCCTGCAGCTTCTAGTTGACTCATTGCCACATCATTATAGGGCAACATTGAATCGGCAAAGATCACATCTGGTTCTAATTCAAGGATTACTTCAATATTTGGCGAATAAGAGTTGTCACCAACAACTGCTACATTCAAAACAGAAGCAGGCATGGTTGAACTAGAATCCCGTCCAACAAGTTTATCTTCGACACCTAGAGCACAAAGCATCTGAGTCAAACCGTCATTGAGACTGATGATTTTTGTCACTGGGAGAGTTACAGTGACGTTTCTGCCCGTTCCATCTGTGACTGTAATGTTTGTAGGTGATGCAGTAGGGGTTGGTGTAGGTGTTATGGTAGGATTTGATGAAGTGGTCGCTGTTGGGGAAGCGGTGACCGTAGGTGTAGAGCTTGGACTAATCGTTGGGGAAGGAGAATCTGTAGGTGTTGGAGATGCAGCAGGAGAAGGAGAACCAGATAAATATAGGAAAGTATAACCGCTATACACTGAAGCAACAATAACTATTCCGATAACGAGAATTACTGAAAAAAATGTCATTTTCTTCAAATCGTCCACCGCCCCTAATCATTACTTGAAGTTACAAGGGGATCATGAAACAATTTGTCTCGAACAGCTAAAGCAATTGGAGCAGCACTTAATTCATTTATACGCAAGTATTTACCGCCCATCTCAGTAGATATCTGCTTTACCAATCCAAAACTCAGGAAGTCGCGTTCTGTATCCACTGCAATCGATTGAATTTCTGCCGAGGCTATTTCGCGAGCGATAGTCTTAGCTTCTTCAACCGGGTCACCACCAAAGAGGTTAACGTTTGCTCGCCCGTCAGAAACTAGAACCATAAGGGGAATTGCATCGCGGTCTCTTCTTAAGCAGTCTTTAATAGTTTCCATCCCTAGCTTTAAACCGTGAGCCATAGGAGTCCGTCCACCTGTGGGCAATTGAGCTAATTGCTTTTGTGCCAATTCTACGCTATTGGTAGGAGGTAAAACAAGTTCAGCCGTGTTTTTACGGAATACAACCATTCCAACACGATCCCGTCTTTGATAGGCATCAAGCAAAAGGGAGAGAACAGCACCTTTCGTGGCGGTCATTCTCTCTTCAGCAGCCATTGAACCGCTTGCATCAACAACAAACATTATCAAATTACCCATCTTACTTTCTCGAACTTTCTCACGCAGATCAGAACTTTCAATCATTAATGCCGTTTGACCATTAGATTCTTGCCTTCTCCGATTCTGGAATGGAGCCGCTACACGTAGAGTAGCATCAAAAGCTAAATCCTCAACTTTTCCTCTTGGGATAGTACTAGCTACATAACGTCCTTTTTTGGAATCACTTAATGTTTTGGATCGTCTCCCAGTACCGCTACGTTGGATGCTATCAAGAACAGGTGAAGCTAAAGGTTTTACTTTATAGGGAGAATCAGCTTGGAAAACTTGCTCCTTTCCAGGTGTATCTTGCTCTTCATGTGAATCAGAGGGATTTTGCGTATTGTCTGCTTCTGAAGGCGAAGGCTGCGTTTGCTTGTTCTGATTCCATTTTTGAATACTGTCCTGAACCTGTTGTTGTTCCAAGTTTGGTTCTTCAAAGGGTTGACGACGATGCCTATGAGGGAGCACTAACTCAGCAGCTTCCTTGATGTCATCCTCAACAACTTCAGTACGGCCATTAAAAGCTGCGATTGTACAAGCAGTCTTATACATAGTTATATCTGCACGGTGACCATCAACAGCTAAATCGGTGCAGATTTGAGTAATAAGATTAAGTAACTCAGCACTTAACTTAACCTTGGGCAATAGTTTAGAAGCAGCCAATATTTTTTGGCGAATTTGTTCTTGGTCATCAAAATGAGAAGCAACAAATCCTGCAGGGTTATTTTCATAAGCTACACGTCTTCGCACTATTTCAGCTCTAGCTTCCTTGTATGGAATACCCTTAACTTCAACTGAAAGCGCAAAACGATCTAATAATTGTGGTCGAAGTTCACCTTCTTCAGGATTCATTGTACCGATTAGAATGAATTGTGATGGATGACTAAAAGAAACGCCTTCACGTTCCACATAGTTCATTCCCATTGCTGCGGCATCAAGCAAAACATCCACTAGGTGATCATCAAGCAAGTTTACTTCGTCAATGTAGAGGATGTTGCGGTTTGCTTCTGCAAGAATTCCAGGCTCAAAATGTTTTTCCCCTAATTTAATGGCTTGCTCAATATCGATTGTACCCACAAGACGATCTTCTGTGGCACCAACTGGAAGCTCGACCACGGAAACAGAACGATGAATTACTGCAAGTTTTTCTCCCTTTGCAATTTTGGTATTGCAATCATCACACATATCTTTGGATTTTGCAGGGTCGCAGTGGAAAGGGCAACCAGATACTACGTCCATTTCAGGTAGAAGATTAGCTAGTGCGCGTACAGTTAATGATTTTCCTGTTCCTTTTTCGCCTCTTAGTAAAACTCCGCCAATTTTGGGATTAATCACGTTTAATAGCAATGCTAGTTTCATTTTTTCTTGACCGACGATTGCGCTGAATGGATAAATTATTCTGGTTCTTTGATCCAATCTGATGCCTCTTTTCTTGGTTGGTTTACCCAGAAAAATATTTAAACCTTGGTTTAAATTAATTTAATCGCAAGTTTAACAACTCAAGTTGAATAATTACATCTATCACTTAACAAATTATGATAACCAGTAGCCAAAACAAGTACTCAAGAAAAAATGGAATAAACCATCGTATTTTCTTGCGCGAATTACAAAAAAGAAGCAATATACACATTTTTAATATAACACAGAGTTAGAGTTAGGATTAAAGAGTGGTTTATTGTGCTTTGAGTGTTTTGAACAGCTAAATATTAAGTAAGCATTCAGCAAAAAATAAAAAACTTAATGTCATTGATTAAAAAGGGAAATTATAGCAAGAAATTTATTTCTCGCCTTTACAGATAGCCAAATCTGTCGACAGTCCTCACTAGTACGCGTATACTCCAGTGATGCTTTCTCCGAAAAAGTTTTCACTTATTTCGTTCATAACATCGCTTGGGTCTATGTCTGTGAAAAGGTCGGGTTGACACCATGTTGCCCAATAGAGGTAACCCACCACACTATAAATACCACCTCTAATGTCCCAATCACAGATGAAGACCTTTCCATTCTTGATAGCGTCGACATTACTTAATTCCGTTCTACTCAGTATGTCATCTCTCTGGGCGGTAAAGTCCGATTCAAGGTGATCTGTACTACTAATCATGTGAATAATAACATCAGGATTCTGTTCAACTACGAATTCAGCGCTCAACACTGGTGCATAAGTCGTTTGGTTTTCAGCAATGTTAATTCCTCCAGCTTGATCGATTGCAGGTGTAACAAAAGTATTGTATGGTGCATACCATTCAAGCATAACGTTTGGTTTATCGCTTGAATTTAGGGTTGCAACACGTTCTTTGACGAGATTATTATAATATTGAACATAAGTAACATAGTCTGCAGCAACATCTTCTCCGCCAACTAGTGAAGCTAAGTTAGTAATAAGATTGCAGCTGAAGTCAACATTTGTAGAATTAGAATGCTTTGTTGGCTCTGGATCACTTGGGTCAGCAATGAATACAGCAATACCTGCAGCTTCAAGTTGACTCATGGCTACAGTATTGTAAGGTAACATTGAATCTGCAAATACAATATCAGGTTCTAATTCTAAGATAAGTTCAACATTGGGATCATACGAGCTACCAGCGACAACTGTTACATTTAGGACAGAAGATGGCAAAGTTGAACTTTCATCGCGGCCTATTAGCTTTTCTTCAGCACCTAGTGCGCAAAGCATTTGGGTCATACCATCGTTAATGCAAATAATGCGTTCAACTGGAACGGTTACTGTGATATTTCTATTTGCTCCATCTGTGATGGTGATATTTGTTGGTTCTGGTGTAGGGGTTGCTGTAGGAGTTGGGGTGGGTGTTGAAGTTGGTGTTGCAGTGGGGGTCGGTGTGGCTGTTGGTGTTGAGGTGGGTGTACTTGTTGGGGTCGGGGTAACTGTTGGAGAAGGCTCCGGACTAGAAGTTGGAGTAGGAGTAGCCGTCGGAGAAGGCAAGCCAGACAAATAAAAATTATAACCTCCAATAATTGACGCAACGACGACAATTGCGATGATAATAGTTGCTATAGTAAAAGTAGTTTTTTTCAGATGATTCACCTCCCTTGATAGTGAATTGAGGATATTATGGGATAGGTTGATTTTTCTTGGTTGATGATTTGTTGCGTGATTTTTTTGTTCTTTTGGTCTATCCCGATTGCCCCCGTTCTTTGTTGTTTTTGCCTACAAAAATATATAAACCTTGGTTTAAATTAACTTAATCTTAAGTTGAACAAGTAAAGTTAAATAACACACAATCAAATCCAACAAACCCTAAAGGAAAATAAAACAAAGAGAGTATTAGCAAAAAATCACACATGACTCAGACCCTAAAGGTCTATACTGCTCTTAACAACTTGCACAACCAACCGAATCTGAACTGATCTTTAAAAAAGCAGATCATTACATAAAGTCTTGGAAGTTGCTGTGATTTAGCAGCTGCACTCAACAACAAATTGACTGGAAAAGAATCAACACGCCATTTTGTAGAAACCATCAATGAGCAAAGAGGCTTGTAGCAAACCCATAACTAAGAAGCAAACAGAAAAACCAGCCAAAACCAAAAAACACCCCAAAACACGACCCATTGGAAGTTTTAGTGTACAGGGGCAACTTTCCCACAACTAAGAGACTAAAAAAACTACAAAATACAAAAATTTGAAAAGCCACATGATTATAACGCCAATATCTTTCTACCTTCAAAAATGAGCGCACCATATTTTATTTCAAATATGACAAAACCAAAACACTCTCTCATCTTGAACAAAAAAATTAACACCGCTTTTGTTAACTTTAGAGATTTCTAAAAAAGGAGGAGATAGGCTATGAGGATTTAGGCTAAAACCTCAATTGAACCTATTTTTTCTTTACTACTTTTTTAGCCTTCTTTTTTACTGCCTTGGCCACCGTTTAAACCTCAAAATTCACAATTGACCTCAATTTATATTTAAAACTTGTTAACGACAAATCCTCACGCCACATACATTAAAAAACCCAAAATTCAAGCTGTTTTAGCTAAAAAAGCTGAAAACAGAGCTTTTAAAATAGCCAAATTTCTTAAGTCTTAAGTGATGGTCACTTTTAACATATAAGTGTTAATTATATAATTGACCAAATTCATGGCAAAATCTTAAATAATACAGTCGTTATGTAAAAACTTACACTACAATGAAAACTTTTACAAGGGAGAAA
>CAZXGX010000115.1:0-5957 GCA_964640475.1 uncultured Candidatus Bathyarchaeia archaeon | reverse complement strand
AACATCTTTGTTACTCTTTTGCAACTATTTTTTCCTCCTTTACTACTGGTTTAGGTTCTTCTTTAGGTACCTTTTTTGGTGCTTTTGGGGGATTTAAAGTGCTAAGAAGTTTTACAACGCCATCTATGATGGCTTCTGGACGTGGTGGGCATCCAGGAATATATGCTGCAACTGGAACAACTTTGTCTGCGCCACCTACAACGTTATAGTTACCTTCGAAAATTCCTCCACTACAGGCACAAGCACCGATTGCAACGACAAATTTTGGTTCGGGCATTTGGTCATAGATTCGTTTAAGGCGTTCAGCGCATTGTTGAGTAACGCAGCCGCTAACTAGTAGTACATCGGCGTGTCTGGGAGAAGGTTCAAGTTTTATACCGAATCGTTCAACATCATATTTTGGAGTTAATAATGCTACGATTTCTATGTCGCAGCCGTTGCATGCTCCAGAGTTGAAGTGTAATACCCAAGGTGATTTTATTCGTGCCCAGGTTTTGGTATCAGTCATTAATCTTTACCTCCATCTATCAGAACTATACCGGAAGCAAGAATTATGCCAAGATAAAGGATGAGCAAAAGAGGGTTGGTTGCAGCAATTGCAACTGCCGAAAAAGCGAGTAAAAGAACCGCTGAGTCAAAGACTAGAAAATAAACAAGGTACTTGTATAATGAAACGTTAATTTGTAGCTTCTGAATGATGGCTTTTTCTCCGCAAGCGTAGACTGATTGCTCGTTTTCACTTATTACTGTTTTAGGCGCTGATCTTCGGCCTATTGTATAAATTCCTATCGTTACTATGAAGATTAAGACAAATGCTACGATAGCTTGAACAAGCATTTTGTTTTTTCTCCCTTTCTCACCAAATTTCTTGCTTGGACTTCCTCAGGGTCATAGAGAAATCTGGGCACGCTATACCTCAGAGCGTCAACTTGACTATATTTAAGGGTATCTGCAAAGAAATTTTTCAAAGGCGTAGCTTCAGGAGTTAGTTGGTTTAGGATGTCGAAACATAGACAATCATTGATAGCCAAGCTAAGCCCAATACCCTTACGTATTCCCTCTTGGTCTCCCATACTTTCCCCGAGCTAGTTTCGTATAAAGTGGATTACTAACATTTAAATTTTACAATTCATTCAAAAATTTTTCCACGGTATTACAGTTAAATTTCTTCAAGTATGAAAACTCGGAAAATCCTTATTCGGTTTCTGCTGTACCATGCCATCTTCTTTCCAAGAATAGAATTAGACTAAATAATCCTCTGCTTGCAATTACAAGAATCAATAATGCAAATTCACTTGGTGTTCTAACAATTACCGTTCGAATTATTTCTGCACCTATGAAAATTTCTAATCCTAAAGTTAAATATCCAGACAAGTAACGCGTACAAGAGGAGGGTAAATAAGGATCTTGGAGTTTGCGTTCAAAAAATCTAATAATCACCAATAATGCTCCAAATGCTATGACAGCACCACCGAAAAGGTACATTGCATCTGTTGCGAGTGTCAATATGAAGTAAATTATTTCATAAATGCTACCTCCAAGCACGTATGATGTGTCGCCGGGTAGGAGGGCAAAAATTATACTTGGATTAATTAAACTTAAAATGGCGCCACTTAAGGCTATAATGGCGATAACTAGAATAATTATAATAGTTAAAGAATTGATTCCTTTTTTGTTATTCTCTTGACACGCAGTCATAAATTAAAACAACCAGAGTCAATAATATTTACTGTGTTTTGCTTAATATCATTTTTTTGTTTTTTTTTAATTTTAAAATATACTAGTAAACCTTAAATTTTCACAATAAAATAAATGGTATTGGTGTTATAGATGACATTTTGTTCTAAATGTGGATTACAAATTTCTGATGATGCCAATTTTTGCCCAAGATGTGGAACGCTAACTCAGACGGGTAAATCAGCCAACGTAAAATTTCATTCTGACGAACTCCGAGAGGTAGGAATAGAGCTTGAAAAAGCCTTCACAACTGCCGCTCAAGAAATACGTCAGGCTTTTCAGAAGAAAGAATCTAACAAAAACTCAGATGACGCTCAAACAAAGGCAATAATTACCTGCCAAAAATGTGAAGCAAAAAATGAGGCTGGAGCAATCTTCTGTTACAGTTGCGGCAACAAACTTCAACCCTAATAACGCGGAGCTGAAAAACAGAATGGGAATTAAAAAGTAAAAGGTGAAGCATTATCAGAGGAGATAGGCAGAAAAATTATCTAAAAATTCACACTTAACTTTTTAATCAAACGTTTATTTTGAAATTTTGGAAATAAATGAGTCTAGGACTAAAAATCTATAGGTCTAGGCCTTTATTTTTGGTAGTCTCTTGGTCACCCATTCAATTTTTGTAACGTAGTGGTCTTTTAATTTTTGATTACGGTTAGCGGCATCATTCTTTGGTTTAGAAAGCATACGACTTTTGCTTTTAGTCATTGGACTATTACGTTTTGGTTGACCTTTTCTTTTTGTTTTGTAATTTGCAGGGTTCATATTAATCGCTAGTATTCAGACAGTAAAGCTAACATATAGAAGTTTGTATCGTTTTTTCGAATAAAAGCACCTGTTTTACAAATTTTGATGCTTTAAATACGAGAGGTATAATCTTTTTTTAGCATCAGAGGAGTTTAATATGCGAATTGGTGTTTGTGGAATTGCTTGCGAGAAATGCCCAAAAATGCAAAAAGGCACCTGCCCAAACGGCACAATTGGCTGCATAGCAAGAGAAAACAAGTTTTGCCAAATATGCAACTGCGCCTACACTAAAGGCGTTAAGCTCTGTTTTGAATGCAGCGAGTTTCCCTGTGAAACAACCAAGATGGGCCCAATCAGCTTTGGTTACTGCCAGTATCTTTCGGGTAAACAGTAATTATTGGCAGGTTTTTTAGTAACCTTGTTTTACTTCTATGATTACAATGAAATATGTGGGAGTTGGCTGAATTCTCTAAAGAAGTCTTGATAAAAGCATCTAAGCTTTCAAAGAAGTATGACAGTTTCGTGGCAGTAGACCAAATTGATTTTGAAGTTTACAAGGGCGAATGTGTTGGATTTTTGGGTCCAAACGGTGCAGGAAAAACTACAACTGTGCGGATGATTTACTGTTTTTTGCCTCCAACTTCGGGTGAGTTAACTGTTGCAGGCTTGAGTGTGAAGGATAAATGTCGAGAAATTAAGAGTATTGTTAGTGTGGCTCCTCAAGAGGATAATTTAGATCCTGACTTTTCAGTTTTAAGTAATCTTATTGTTTATTCAAGGTACTTTGATATTCCAAAAGAAGAAGCTAAGAAACGGGCTGAGGAACAGCTAAAGTTTTTTCAGCTTGAAGAGAAAAAAAATGTACCAATCGTTGCTTTATCAACTGGTATGAAGCGTAGATTGATTTTTGCGCGTGCACTGCTTAATCATCCTCAGATTCTATTGCTTGACGAACCTACAACGGGTCTTGATCCGCAAGCGCGGCATCTTGTTTGGGATGAAATTAGGCACCTGAAAAAGTTGCAGGTTACAATTATTTTAACTACACATTACATGGATGAAGCTGAAGTTCTCTGCGACCGTATCTTAATTATTGATCACGGCAAAATCATTGAGGAAGGCCACCCAGCAGAACTTGTTCGGAAACACATCGGCGAAGACGTACTAGAGCTTGATTATGACGAAAAACTTATTCCAATATTGAAAGAGGCATTTCCAGAAGCACGCATAGAAAAATTAAGTGATCGAATGCAAATATTCACTTCTGAACCACATGGAGTCTTTGAAGGATTTCTTAGAGAAAACAAAATCTCGAACGTAACTCTTCGCAGGGCAAACTTGGAAGATGTTTTCTTAAAAATAACTGGTAGAGGACTACGAGAAGAATGAGCCAAGTACGCATACGTAAATCTCCAGCAAAATTCAGCATCCCAAAGCTATCCTATAGAGTATGGAAGGTTTGGCGCCGCAACGCTGATGTATTTGCAAAAACCATTGGAGTAAACTTTTTGCCTTCAATACTTGAACCTATTCTCTACTTGGTAGCGTTTGGTTTTGGTTTAGGTGGTTTTATTCCAGAGATTGCAGGTCAACCATACATTAACTTCATTGCGCCTGCGTTAGTAGCGATTTCTTTGATGAATGGTTCTTTCTTTGAATGCACATACGGTTCTTTTGTGCGTATGTATTACCAAAAAACCTTTGATGCCATTGTTGCGACGCCGGTGAGCGTTGAAGAAGTCGTTGCTGGAGAACTTCTATGGGGAGCCACTAGATCAACAATTAACGCAGTAATCGTGTTAACCGTTGTTGCTATCTCAGGGATATTTGTTAGTCAACCACTAATTACAAACCCGCTTTTTCTCTTGTTGCCTCTGCTTGCCTTTTTTGGCGGCTTAATGTTTTCAGCTCTAGCCATGTGCTTTACAGCAATTGCACCCAATATTGACTTTTTTAATTACCCATTTTTCCTGTTTACGACACCAATGCTCTTTTTGAGCGGAACATTTTTCCCTCTTTCATCATTACCAGATGTTGCTCAAGGTTTAGCTTTAGCTATACTACCGTTATCTCACATTGTTAATCTTACAAGAGGAGCATTAACAGGAACCACTGAGACGTTGTTGGGTCTAGACTCTCAAGCTTTGATATTTTTAGGCATTGTTTGGCTGGTAATTATTACAGCAGTATTATTCATAGTCTCCATTAACTTAATGAAGAAACGCTTGACTGGCTAAAGCTATAACACTATACCTTTGGCTTCAGCGATAATAAGGTAAAATGCAGCTAATCCTTTCCAGTCACTCCAAGCTTCTCCAATTTTTCGGGTTTCAGCAGCATTAATCGGTTTACCTTCACAGTAATATTTGGATATTACACGACGTATTCCAAAATCATCTGCTGGTAAGGCATCAAACTTTTGCATACCTCGAAGCATTGTTAGCTCTGCAGTCCAAACACCTATACCTTTAATCTCATCAAGCTTGGCGATAATTTGTTCTGCACTTTCATGATCTTTTAGATTCTCTAAATCCAGTTTGCCGTCAATAATTAACTTGGCTACACCATGAATGTATTCGGCTTTACGTTGGCTTAGACCGACTAGACGGATCTTATCAGCACCAGCCTCTGCTAAAATCTTTGGTGTTGGAAACGCGAAATAATTTTCATCATTAACACTCAGGGTTTCGCCGAATTTTACTGCCAAGCGTTCCTCTATGGCGCGTGCAACTTTTATTGAAATTTGCTGCTCAACAATAGCGTCAACGAGGGCTTCAAAAACAGTTGGTGTAGTAGGGAACTTGAAGCCATACAATTTTTTGGTTATTTGACTCATGACAGGATCAGTTTTAACTTTATCATAAAAAGGTCTCAAAGGCATGTTCAAACTAAAAAGGTAGCTAATCATCCGCGTTACTTTTTCAGTTTCTTTGGCTGTCAGGGCATCTTTAGAGCAAAGTTCAAGCATCAACTTTGGTGTATCAGGCTGCCCTATTGAGCAAAGTTTCGCTAAAACTAATTTGCCATCAGCGTTTATGACTTGAGAAAAGCAGCCATTTTGGAAGCCTCGAACTTTCGGATCACCTTCAACGAAAACTTGTGCACTTAAACCTAAATCGAAAGGGGCTAACGGATTAATTGTCTGAGTCTCAATGAATGTCATATTGCATCCTGTTTAGCTTTCCTTAATGAAACCTAACATAATAAAAATTTTTGCAGATTTCGTTCAAGTTAAGATTTTTAACCATCTAGCAAGCGTATTGTAAGCAAAGAGAGATGACATTATGACGCGTTTAGTCGTTCGAATAGGCGGATCAGTAGTTGCATCACCAATAAACACAGATTTGATGAGTAAATACGCTGAGCTAATTAAGCAAATTAAAAGTCAAGGCCATGAAATCGCTGTTATTTTAGGAGGAGGCAGCTTAGCTAGAGAATTCATTGGTATTGCTAAGAATTTGGGTTTAGATATG
>CAZXGX010000114.1:0-6003 GCA_964640475.1 uncultured Candidatus Bathyarchaeia archaeon | reverse complement strand
GCATCAACCAAACAAGACAAGCAACCTAAAAAACAAGCCATCGGAAGTTGTTGTGTACAAGGAGTAATTTTTCCACAACTAAGAGAATAGAAAAGAACCAACAAACAAAACCACAGGCTCTATATTTTTAAAAAATCTAGGAAAACTGCCTACAACAAAGAAAACAAAAAAAGTATTTTTTCAATTTTTAAATAAAAACAAAAAAGGATTAACCAGATGGTTTTTCCCATAACTGAAGATTCTCTTTCTTTAGCTCAGTACGTTTACGCTGCAAATACCGATACATTGTTTTATGTTCACAACCTTCGATAATCATCTGTACAGCATTCCGTGCAGCATCCACTTCTTCAAAAGTTCCAATTATACCAACTGTATGACCGTAAATAGTAACATTAGCTTCAGTTAATTCTTCAATAAGGCGACGTGTTTTACCTTCAGCTCCGATAAGTCTGCCTTTAATGCGTTTGATATCTGAGTCAGAACGTCCAAATGTTAAACGTAAATCAACCAAATCAAAGATTTCATCTTCATTACGGATTAATCGAGAGGCAATTTCAGGTGCAAAACCTCTTCCTATTGCCGTTACAACATCTTTTGCCTTTAGAAGTAAGGATGGATCAGTGGCTTTTTGAGAGAGAATAATGGTTATTCCCCCATCTGTGCTATCAATTTCGAGCTTAACCTGCAGTTTTTCTTCGATGTACTCTTTTGTTTTTCCTTCTGGACCAATAAGAATGCCAACACGTTCTTTTGGTATTCGAATAAATGTATCTAAACTAGACATTATTTACCAACAACCTGTTTATGTAAATCTTCTTCAGATAATACATTAACACCTAACCGATTAAAGAACCTATTCAAGTTAATTATATCCCGCCTTAACATGAAATCTGCCATAGGATGCTCAATTGAAACAGACTGAGACATATCAATAATTAAGGGCAATCCCTTCCACATCATAATGTTATATTCGCTTAAGTCACCATGAACCAGCTTAGCTTTCTGATATAACCGCTTAAGATAAGTAACCAACACCGTGTAAACTCTCTCAGGATTATCTGGCGAGATCTCCTTAAGCAAAGGCGCACTTTTACCAGCCTTCCCAATAAACTCCATAACAAGCACATTACTACGGACAATTATTGGTTTAGGAACACGAACCTTAGCTTGACATGACTCATCTAAATTGCGAAACTCTTTTTGAGCCCAAGTAGCAATAAGCGAACGAGTATCACGCTTAATATTCTTAAAACGTGGATCACCTTCAATATATTTCAGCATACCCTTCTTGAATTCAGCTGAAGAAGTCAAATAAATTTTAACAGCCAAATCTTTGCCTTCTTTGTTTTTCCCCCAGTAAACACGAGCTTCTTTACCTGAACTAACCACACCATTAACCTCGTAAAGAACACCCGTGTTAAGTAAATCAAAAACAATCATACGTGTGGTTTGATCAAAAACCTCTTCTACTGTAGCACGTTCCTTAGACATATCATGAGTAAGCATTTTGTCTCTTCGTTCCACTCTACGTTCATTATGAGCTAGGCGTTCTTGAGCTTTCTTAGACATACATATTCATCATGCTAACAGTGGCTCAGATATTTAAAAACAATCTAATACAAAACTAAACAAAATCAAGCAAACACATAATTTAGTTAACTAAAAAGCTAAAATGAAAGAATAAACTAAATTTAAAGGGTTAAAATTCCCTTGCGTCTAAGGTTATCAGCTTGTGCATGAGTATAACGCCAAACAACATCGCCGCGTTTATCAGTTTGGAACTCCCATGGGGCAACAATAACAATATCGCCCTCACGAATCCAAACGCGACGCTTCATTTTACCTCTAATTCGACATAACCGTTCTGCACCATCTTGACATTTAACCATAATCCGGTCGAAACCAAGAAGTTTAGTTACAACCCCGAAGATTTCTCCTTGTCCAGGATATACTAACTCGCTAATTTCGCCTTCGTTTAAGACTTTCTTCTTTCCCAAACGTTAAACCTCAATTCGTCTTTTTAAGAAATGTTTCTGCTTGCTTAAAAGCGTATTTCATCCATAGTACAGATTAAAATAATTAGTCTTAAAAATTTTATTATTCAACCATAAAAGCTGTAATGTAAGTTTAAATCTTTACGTATAAATTATCATTAAACAGGGAGTCTAGAAAAAAGTGTCCTTCACATTTAACATACCTTATCGAAATAACACTAAACTCAGAAACGTAATGGAAAAAGTAAAAGAAAACAAAAAACTGCAAACATACTGGAAATGCTCAAACGTGATGGCAATAGAACGCATGGGATACACTGATCATGGACCTACCCATGTTAAAATCGTAGCAAACATCGCACTAAAGCTATTACGAGTACTCGTTGAGAAGAACCTAATTAAACCAAGCATAATTGAAAATTACCAAATGAAAAATGAAGACGCCGAAGTTGTTGTAGTTTTAGGTTCCATACTTCATGATCTTGGAATGATAGTTCAAAGACGAGACCATGAAAAATACAGCGCGTTCATAGCCTATGGCATCATGGATGAACTGTTAAAACCAACATACAATGAAGAAGAACGCGCAATAATTACATCTGAAGTTCTTCATTCAATCGTTTCACATGAACAACCTTATAGCCCAGAGTTGCCAAACAAAATCTTAACCAAAGAAGCAGGCATAGTCGGCATAGCAGATGCATTAGATATGGAAGCTGGAAGAGCCCGAATACCTTTTCAAGCAGGAAAAGTTGACATCCATGCAGTCTCAGCGTTGTCCATAGAAAAAGTCGAAGTCAATGTGGTTGACGAAGGCCCAAAACCAATAGTTATCCATATTAAAATGTCAAACTCTGCAGGAGTCTTCCAAATTGATGAGCTTCTAAAACCCCGAATCGTTAACTCAGGACTAGAAAAGTTCTTCCATGTAGTTGCTGAAATTACAGGTGAAAAAGAAAACAGAATAATAGAAAAATTCGAAATCTAAATTCTTTACTGCAACTATTCGTAACAATACTTTCAAAAGTTCCTTTGTCCAAAGAACATTAAAGCCACTACAACAATACTAAACACTAAGAAAAAACACTTCAAAAAGGTCAGATAGGAATAGAAGGAGAAAATAGCAAGCCATGTCTACAAGAAAAGAAATTGACCCCTTAGGCGAAAAAGTTATCCCAAAAAACGCCTATTACGGAATACAAACTGCAAGAGCTATCGAAAATTTCCCAGTAAGCGGGATTAAGGAACCAATTGTCTTCATCAAAGCTTACGTTTTAATCAAAAAAGCCGCAGCAATAGCTAACAGTCAAGTAGGCTGGTTAAAGAAAGAATATTCTGATGCCATAACTAAAGCCTGCGACGAGGTTTTAGAAGGCAACCTCATGGATCAATTTATCGTTGACGTTTTCCAAGCTGGAGCAGGAACTTCATTTAACATGAACGTTAACGAAGTAATATCTAACAGAGCTCTCGAAATTCTTGGAAAAATAAAAGGTGACTATAAAATCTTAAGCCCTAATGATCATGTCAATATGGGGCAATCAACAAACGATACTTTTCCAACTGCACTTCATATTTCAGTTTTAATGGCACTTCAATCCCTGCTCAAAGAGCTTGAACTACTTTCAGAAGCATTCAATACACTAGGTAAAAAGTATTCCAAGACTCTAAAATCGGGACGTACTCACTTACAAGATGCAGTCCCAGTAACTATAGGGCAAGAATTTGGCGCTTATGGCACAGCTATAGAAAATGCTTGTCGTGAACTTAAAAGACGTCAAGAAAACCTGTTCTCAGTTGCTTTAGGAGGAACAGCTACTGGAACAGGAGCCAACGCTCATCCTGATTACAAACGAATAGCCATTAGTGAATTATCTAAAATGACTGGTTTTCCGCTTAGATCAGCAGGAAACAGCTTTGAATCTTTACAGAGTCATAGGTCAGCACAAACGGTTTCTAGTGGACTTAAAGAACTTGCTCTTGAGCTTATCCGTATAGCCAACGATCTACGTTTACTATCCTCTGGCCCCACTACTGGACTAGACGAGATTACACTGCCACCTGTACAACCTGGTTCCTCAATTATGCCTGGGAAAGTAAATCCTGTTATGGCTGAATGCCTTGACATGGTAGCATATCAAGTTATAGGAAATGACTTAGCGGTATCCATGGCGGTTCAAGCTGGACAATTAGAACTTAACGTCATGACGCCAGCAATAGTGTACAACCTGCATTTTTCCATTCAAATCCTAACTAATTATTTGCCCATATTTAGAAAGAAATGCGTTGAAGGTATTACTGTAAATGAAAAACGATGCAATGAGTATCTTGAGAAGAATCCTTCTTTGGCAACAATGCTTTCACCATATATTGGCTATTTAGAAGCTGCAAAAATCGCAAAACAATCACAAAAAGAAGGTCGATCAGTAAAAGAAATAGCATTAGAAAAAAAACTGTTAAAACCAGAAGAAATAGATAAAATTTTCAGTAAAAAGCGGTTGCTAAACGAATAAACCCTAAAGGTTTAAGAGCAAAAATTGTGAAAAGCTGTAATCACCTAAAAATATTTTTCAAAAAATTAATTATCCTGCAGTTCCATAGCCGCTGACTTTTACTTGCACATTTGTATATCCTGAACTTGATTTTGCATCGACAATAACAGCCCAAACTACACTTTGAGAAGAAAATAGCTTCAACATTTCGTCATCACTAAGCCAAACACTTGAGCTATTATTGAATACTTTCTCAACAGGTGTAGAGAAGGTATTATCTATGTATTCAAATCGTATCCGAACTGTGACAACTTCGTTTGATACAAAAGCGCCTTTAACATCAATTTTAGCTTTAAAACTTGTAATTTTCAAAGGCGTAGGAACAATGGTCACAGCTTCCCCAAACTGATTGTTTAATCCAAGTGAAACCGGGATAGTTTCGCGGTCAAAAATGCTTCCAACGCCATAGATCCATTTGCTAAAAGGATTATGAATACGAGCACTCCAGTTACCAAGAAATGTGACACCAGTATCAATAATTGGCATCGCAACTGCTGTTTCCAAAACGTCAATACCAAACAAATCATTTGGATACTCAGCGAACGATTCAAAAACAACTCCATTAAGAAGAGTTTGCGACATTGTTCCAGCCATCTTTATGCCAGTCTGATTAGTATGGTCATATTCGCCCATCCAAAACCGAACATTCTCAATTTGGCAATCAGAAAACTCAGATAAACTTTCAACATTGATGGCAATTTGATTATCATATAAGTTAAAGAAACAACGTGTTATTTCTGAACTTGCATAAGAACCTGTAGCATTGCCTATAGGCGTTCGAAAAGCTATCCCTTCAGTACAGTTGATAAAATGGCAGTTATCAATTCTTGTTCCTTCAGTCCAAGTATCACTATTTGCAAGTTCAATAGCCACAGCGGAATCCCGAAAAATAATGTCTGAAATAGTTACCCCAAACGAGTTCTCAATTCTAATTGTACAATTAGTAAGAATTAATCCAGAGACGATTGCATACTTTGAACTGGTATAATTGTCTCCATGTATGATAATTTTTTTTCCATTACCATCAATTATTGCGTTGTCTCCGACAATTTTAACGTTCAACTTATTAGAAATTATAATATCATCAGTTAATGTGTAAGTACCATTGTTAATATAAACAGAATTTCCGTTAGAAAATGCATAATTGATAGCTACTGAAGCGGATATAAATCCATAGTTTATCTTATTAGTTAAAGTGTTTCTTGCCTTAAAAAAATCGCCATCTTTAGAAATAACAAAATCGTATCCTGAACTATTTGTTGATCCCGCTTCATTCATTGCATTATTTTGAGTAATAACTAAGTAAGTATCAAACACAGAAACAAGTAGCACAATTGCTAAAATAAGCACAATTAAACGATTAGATAGGACTAATTTCATAATAGTTTTTCTTCTTTGGGCAAGTCAAATATGATTTTAGTATCATGTAGAAGAGTCATTGTTAATTAAATTTTATG
>CAZXGX010000113.1:0-6041 GCA_964640475.1 uncultured Candidatus Bathyarchaeia archaeon | reverse complement strand
AAATGGCAATTGGCATGCAGCAAGTCAGCACCGCCTCACAACAAACCTCACAAGGTGCACAAAAACTAGCAGAACTCTCACAAAACGCAGCAAAAAGCACTGAAGCACTTAAAAAAGTGATGGATGAAGCGGGTGTAATAGCTCAGGAAACTTCAAGAACAACTGAAGAAGCACTTAAAAAGTCTAAAGAATCAAACGAAAAGAACCAGAAAGGTCTTCAGATTTTTGAGGGCATCAAAACTAATATGACGCGTGTTTCTGATGCTGTGTCTTCTATGGTTACTCAGATTGATCAGGTTGGTCAGATGGCGAATTCCGTTTCAGACATAGCCGGCCAAACAAACATGCTAGCGCTTAACGCAGCTATTGAAGCAGCACGCGCAGGAGAAGCAGGACGAGGATTCGCAGTAGTAGCCGATGCCGTTAAAGGCCTAGCAGGACAATCAAAAGTAGCCGCTGGGTCAGCAATTAATCTGGTAAAAGGCATTAAAGATGCAGGCAACCAAACCAGCACTATTACTGTACAGTCACAGTCGGGTGCAGCAGAAGGTGCAACGGTTGTTTTAGGTGCAATCAAGGAGTCTGAAGGTATCGCTAAAATCATGGATGATATGAATGGTAAAGTTAACAACTTGACTAGTGGTGTTGAACGAGGGCTTGATGCAATTAGCACGGTGGTTAAAACTATTGAGGAAGTAGCTAGCATCGCTGAAGAGAGTTCATCTGCGTCAGAAGAAGCATCCTCAGCTATTGAAGAGCAAACAGCGTCTGCACAAGAGATGGCTGCTATAGCTAAAGACGTATCGGGAACTGCTGAGCAAGTTCAACAGGTAACTATAGCTGTTGTTAATCAAGCGCAAGAAATGTCTAAGCTTGCCTTAGGTGTCGTTGATGATGCTGGAAAAGTTGAAGCTTCAACAAAGCAGATATTTTCAGAAGCTGAAATTGTTGGAAAAAATACTAACACTGCTGTTACTGAAATTACAGCCATGGCAGAAAATGCTGAGAAAATTAAGAACGCTCTTGACTCCCTTATTGAACATAGGACTCAATTACTTAATGAATTTCAAAACAGGAAGAAACAGTAGTTTTCTTTCTTATTCTTAATTTTTTACTAATTGAGAATCTTGATAGAAAAAGTATGTAGTAGTTGTAATAGACAAACGCTATTATTTCATGAAGCGCTCTCTTTAAGAGTTAAAAAGAAAGATTGGAAATGGTTGCCATATGGGAACAGAAATTCGAACATTCGGTACGTTAAAAGAAATTACTGATTTTATTGTTGATCAAACAGAACAACACAGAGCGTTATATGATGATTATAGCCAATGGTTAGGTACTCTACTAAGAGACTGCGAAGCGAACCATAAAAACGATGATTGGTACCAAAAATCCGCAGCTATGCAAAAAACCACAAAGGCACCACCAAAGAAAGCTCCAGAAAAAAAATCAAATGATGGAAAAAAAGGAAAAGGAAAGAAAAACGAATCATCAATTTGGATCCCATCAGGCAACATTTTGTTATCATCAACCGAACAAGGCCGTGCTGAAGTCTTGTTTGAAGCAATAGAAAAAATCGGCGCTAAAATTACTGATCTAGAGAAATTGAAGGGTTCTATTCAACAGCTTGAAAGAATTGGTTTAGGAAAAAATGTTAACTACATATTATACATTGAAGAAGACATTCCGAAAAAAATTGTTGTGCAACCTAAAAGCAGTACTTCTGGAGATGAACAATTCAAGTATGCAACAGAACTTTCAATTCAAGCATACTACAATGATCATGTCGCCGCAAAGTAATCAGCTGTCTCAATGCTTCGCATTGTATGTGAAGCAGGAATCTACAAAGATTAAATATGAAAAAAATAGAAAATAAAACATAAAGTAGGGGATAAAAAATCTGCCCAAAGTACGCTGTCTCGGGCGTTACGGTTCAAGTTCGAATTGATAGCGTACAGGCTGAAAGAACAAGCCAATTGTTCCCTACTGCAGATCTTTTTTTTGATATTAACGCTAAGCTTGAAGAACAGAAGAAAGGTTCTAGCCAGGTAACTCTAGGCTTTAACATTGTTATTTCTACTAAGCCAAGCATTGTTAAATACTCCGTAATTGGAACTGCAACTCTAGATGGACCATCAGCTGAAATTAAAAAGAAACTTGAACCTAACGCTAAAACAAAGATTCCGCAGATAATGTTTGCCATATACCAAGACATTTTTAATTCAATCTACATCTTGGCGTCAATTTTGAACGCTCCATATCCTCCGCCTGACCTGTTGCATCCAATGTCAGAGAAAATCCAGATCTTGCCAAGTGAACTTCCGCAAACAGAGACTTCAGCGGAAAAGACGTCAGCTCCAGAAGCTGCAAAAGCTACAGAAACAGCACCACCACCTGTTGAAGCAGCACCAGCTCAAGTAGTTCCCACTGAGCCAGCTAAAGAAACCGCGGAGCCTGTAACAGCTCAAGTAGCGCCAACTGAGGAGCCGAAACCTGCCCAATAAAACTGGCTACGAAAATTGAGTTCATTTGATTCTTATTGAGCCTTGCTCGACTATTTGTTCGAATAGTATACGCTGCATCATTGGCAATCCAGGAATTTTTAAGGTTAATCCCACACTTTTTGAGTCGTCATTAAAGTCTGGTAAGAACAGAAACGCCTCTTGGTCATCAACAATTATGAGACATGACTTCTTTGATAGGATTGCGATAATCATTTTTTGGAATGCCACTGTTACGTCATCGCTTAAGCCAACAATGTTTGATATGTTAGTCAACTTTCTAAATTCAATGAAACCTTCATTTCTCAATTTATCATCTGCACGTTGACCTTCTTTTAGTATGCATACAGCTCTCACCTTTACTTTTTTTTGAAGCATCGATTTGAGGATTGAGCTTGTTGTGAGCATTAATTTAAGCGGGTATTGCTCCACCATAATTATGCGTTCTTTAGCGGAAGTAATTGTAAGTGCTGCCTTTCGTCGCACAGCAGTCATACCTCTAACTGTCCATACTACGTCTTCTGTTGTGCTTTTTGCAGTTTGCTGCATTTCAGCTAGAAGTCTAGTGGCATCGTCGGCGGCGCTTAGGTAAGTATTTCTCATTCTGTCGACTAGAACATTGGGGGATAGAGCATTGTAAAGTACGGGTCTACCGCTTTGGAATTCGACAGCTCCAATTGCTAAGAGTTGTTCTAGTATTTCGTAGATTTTTGTTCGGGGGACGCCAGAGGTATGCTGAATCTCCGCTACACCTGATGGTCCCAAGGATGCCAATGCTGAGTAGACTTTTGCTTGGTAAAGACTTAAGCCGAGTTTGGTGAAGGCTTGAGTTAACTGTTCCTGGTGTTCAATGCTCATTTTGTCACTTCCAAAGTAACAACAAAATTATAAGACAACACAGCCTAATATCGCTTGAGGACAGGCGGCAAACTTGACTCAAAAAGGATTACAAGAATCTGTCATCGAAACAAATAACTTGGTAAAAATTTACAAAGAAGGACAAATCAAAGCAGTTGACGATCTCAACCTGAAGATTCGTAAAGGTGAAATTTATGCCTTAATCGGCGCCAACGGTTCAGGTAAAAGCACCACCATAAACATGATGACCGGTTCCCTCTACCCTACATCAGGCACTATAAAGGTACTTGGATTACCGATTCCAGAAAAACGCCGAGTTGCCGCTGCTCAAATCGGTGTTGCTCCACAAGAATATGCGTTATACGCTGATTTGACTGTTGAGCAGAACATATGGTTTTTCGCCAAACTCTACAACATGAATCGTGATGCATTTAAGAAGCGGCTTGACGAGTTACTGCCAATATTGAAGCTTGATGAACGGAGAAAAACCACGGTTTCTAACCTTTCAGGCGGTATGAAACGCCGCACCAGCATCGCTTGCTCGCTTGTTCATCAGCCAAAAATTGTGTTTTTTGATGAAGCAACAGTTGGTATTGATCCAGTTTTGCGTGCTTATTTCTGGGATTACTTTCATGATCTATCTAAATCAGGTTTAACGATTATTCTTTCTTCTCATGTGATGGATGAGGCGGAAAGAGCAGACAGGATTGGGTTGATGCGTGCAGGTAAACTGATAGCGGAGGGTACGCCTGCTGAAATTAAGTGCAGATATTCTGCTAGCACTATTGAGGAAGTTTTTATAAAACTGAGCGCGGAGGAAACTGCTGATGAGTAAAACTACAAAGTTTTCCGCTAGTCGGACTATGGCAGTTGCTTCACGTGTGTTAAAGCAGATCACGCGGGATAGGCGAACTCTTGGTATGATAATAGCGATGCCTGCGATAATTATGCTTATCTTTGGTTTTGCGCTTGGTGGTGAAGTAAAAAATGTTCCAGTTGTAGTTGATAACCAAGATATTGGTTACACTGTTGCTAGTGGTTTGAATACTAACGTCACGTTCTGTTACGGCGAAAATATAACGTCTGCCCTGCAAGGTGATGATCGAGTAAAAGTTACCTTATGTGGTTTTAACTTAGGCAAGGCTGGAGTAGATAATGGATCCTGCTATGCCACCCTTATGATACCGTCAAACTTTTCTGAAACCCTGTTTAAGAAAAGTCTTAGCAACGCAGCCGCCCAATTAGCCACTAATATTCAGATATTAATCAGCAGTAACGACTTTGGCACTGGCAACCAGATCGTAATCCCGACTAACATTACTCAGGCATTAACAGAAATAGGAGAAAAGGATAATGCCACTGTCATCCTTTACATAGACGGCACAAAACCAGTTAATCAAGCCAGTGTTATAGCAGCGCTTCAAAGTGCCTTCCAAACAACGTTTGGTTCAAGCGGTATAGAATTAAACAAAGAGTTTGCTTTTGGGAACGTGGAGTATTCTGGGTTGGATGTTAGTATCCCCTCAGTGATCGCTTTTGTCTTAACCTTTCTGGTCCTCTTGATTTCACTTATAATTATAACTCGAGAATCAACTTCTGGTGTTTTAGCTAGGCTTTATGCGACTCCGCTTTCAGCCATCGAACGGCTTTTGGGGTACTCAGTTGCGCTTCTTTTGTTGGGTATAGTTATGGCGGGTGTAATACTGGGCATTGGCATAGGGGTTTTTGGAGCCGCAGTACAAGGCAATATTGTTTTATTGTTCTTTGGGGCGGTTCTTTATGCTTTAGCTCACATATTCTTGGCTGTTTTTCTCTCTAATTTCGCCAGAAATGAGCTTCAAGCAGTTCAGATGGCGCCATTGATTGCTTTACCCAGTATGGCTTTGAGTGGCATGTTAATACCAATTAACACTTTCCCAGATTGGGTGCAAACCATAGCTAAATTTGTACCCATGTATTACGGCAACAGAATCTTTGAAGGCATTATGCTAAAAGGGTACGGTATAGTAGATCTTGCGCCTGAATTTGCTATAGTGGGAGGAGTAGCGTTACTGTTCTTTGTGTTAGCGGTTATGACTGTAAAAGACAGAATCCCAGCATAACAAAGCTGGAAAAGTAAGCTATCGGTACTGAGGCGCTAGAGTTTTGCACCACTCGGTTACTTTCTGTTCTGTTTCTTCTTTGTTGCTCAAGGGATCAGTTAACGATAATACATCTATGCAGTCGCAATTAGTGAGTAGGGTTTTTGTTTTTTCGATGGCTTTAAGGTTCTCCTTATGCGCGGTAAAGAATAAGGCGACTTTTTTGCCAGAGAGGTTGTTGTGGTTGAGGTAGGTTTGGATAGCTGGTGTTGGCGAGGAAGACCAGACAGGTGTACCTACTACGATGAGGCCGTAGTCTTTTGGTGATCTTTTTATTTGTGCGATTTCGGTTTCTTTACCCTGTGTCGCGTCCTTGCCACCGGAGAGGAACCCTAATACGCCATCGCGTTTCTTAAGGTCAAGAACTTCTTCGATATCCGCTCCGATGTTTGCGGCTATAGTTTCGGCGATAAATTTGGCGTTTCCTGTTCGGGTATAGTAGACTACAAGGCTCTTCATTTTTGGTCACTGACTGGGTTGTTTAAAGAACTATAAAAAATGTTTAGGTATAACTATTTTTGTTCTATTTGTTGTTGGCGAG
>CAZXGX010000112.1:0-6052 GCA_964640475.1 uncultured Candidatus Bathyarchaeia archaeon | reverse complement strand
TTGTTCAAAACGGTACAGGAACATTCTCTAACTACACAAGTGGCGGCTGGACTGCCCATCATTGGAGTCAACTAATTACTAACAATGGACAGCGAGGCACAGGAATAATGTTCACCGACAATGCCAATTTGAAACTTTACTCATTTGATTCAATGGCTGGGGCTGCAACGGGAGATATAAGTGTGAATAATGGTACAAAAATTATTGAATTGTCGCCGGTTGATTTAGCATCAGCTTCATTCCAATACGCCTTGGACATGACTTGGAGCGGCGCAGTTGTAACATTTGATAACACTACGCCTATATGTGAAATGTATGAGTCGACAACGCCTACTGGTCTTTGGATATTAGCTGAATGCCCGCCAACATTAACCGTAGTAACTCACACCAGTTAATCTTTACAACTTTACTGAAAATATGTATTAAGAGTTCATATACGTTAAATATTAAAAAACAATCAAGTAAAGTCAAAAGGTAAAAAGCATGAGAACTCCCAGAATCATTCACTCAAAAAAAGCCATATCTCCAATTCTTGCAACTTTACTTCTTGTAGTAATCGCAGTCTCCGCAATAGTCGTAACTTACGCTTGGATGACTACATACATCGATAACACCACATCACAAGCCTCAGCCATGCCCTACAAAGCAAACGTCGCCTTCACCAGCAAAACCATAACCATAGACATAGGCAACTCTGGAACAGCAGACACAGAAATCATTAAAGTATACATTGGATTATCAGAATCAACAGCAACCAGTCAAACTCCAAAACAAGCATTGCCAATAGTGCTTAGAGCTGGCGAAATAAGCAGTTTCACCGTTACATACACATGGGCTGCTGGAGAAACATACTACTTCAATATAGTAACAGCCTCAAGTCAAGCATCATTAACCTTCCAAGAACAAGCACCACAATAATTCATCAATTTTTTTAAATTCAAGAACAACAATTAGTGTTAATCCTAAACCACAAGTCAACTGAAAGGTGAAACAAGAATGGAGATACTACAAGCAATCCTATTAGCCGCAAACATAGCATTGTCTTTAGGCTTTCTAGTTTACGCTTCATGGCGAGACTACAAAAGCCGCGAAGTCAGCAACCGCGTCTGGGCATATTATGCACCAATTGCTTTAGTTCTCACACTAACCGAGTTAGTAATCTACCGATTTTCAATGTTACCTTTCATGGGATTAAGCTTTGGAATAACAACCTTCTTTGCCATACTGCTCTTCTACACAGGCGGATTTGGCGGAGCAGACTCCAAAGCATTTATGTGCATTGCACTCTCGCTGCCTTTTGCACCAATTGCTCTTATAACACCGTTTTTCGCTGATGGCATCTCGCCTATGGCAGAGTTTGTGTTTCCGTTAACTATTTTCAGCAATTCAGTCTTGTTTGCAGCAGCAAGCGGCATCTACATGATAATCCGTAATGTGGTTTGGCATAAAAAAAATCACAAAAAAATGTTTGAAGGATCATTAGCCAAACAGTCTATTGGCAAAAAAATTCTTGTTCTAATAACAGGGTACAGAATGAAAATTTCAGTGTTAAAAGAGAAATGGCACGTTTTTCCAATGGAAGATATTGATGAGTCTGAAACAACTGCAGAGTTGAACCGTAAACTCTCCATTGTGCCAAAAGAAGAAGGCAGAGACAAAATGATTGAACGCCTATCAAACGCTATTGACTCAGGAAAAATTGACGGCTACATTTGGGCAACGCCTGGTTTACCCATGCTGATCTTTGTAACTTTAGGCTTAATTGTAGCCTTATTTTTTGGAGATATAATATGGTTGCTCGTTAGAGCAATCCTTATTTAATTTTCTTAAAAATTTCTTTACTGCGCTTTTGATATGAAATAGACGCAGTCACCATTAATATTGAGCCAAAACCCACAAACGAAAGAGCATATAATCTTAACGGAAAAGACTCCGCTGAAGCAGCAGCATTTAATCCGTAAGATATGTTTTCAGTTTGATATGAATAAAAGAACGAACTCACAGCAAATAGCGCTATTGCTATTGATAGCAAACAGACTTCTGTTTTAAACTTCAAATGTTCCCCTCTAATCCTCTTTAAACCCTTAGATTCTAAATGCCTAACAGTAATTGATAGGAAGGTTATTTTAGCTTTTTGGGAAAATAGAGTATTGGTGCCCTCAATGTCCATAGCCGCATACAAAGAAACGCTGCAAAATTTCATAAAACAAGGTAAAGGCAAAGCGTTAAATGCAGTTGTTATGCCCGACTTTTTCTTAGACCGCATATTAACTCTTGATTGGGATGCTAACGAGTTTACATCATTAATTTCTGATGTTACAGAGCGTAAAGGCGGAAGCATAGATGGCATACCACAGGTGGATATCAAAGGCGGAAACGCAGTTAACACCACTTCAGCTTTAGCATCGCTTAACGTTAATGTCTCTCCGATTATCTGCACTAACGCCTATGGATTACAACTGTTAAAGTACCATTTCCAAAACTCTCAAGTGGATTTATCACATATTAAAGTCTACGAAAAAGCTTCAATCACAACAGCCTTAGAACTCAAAGCTCGTTCTGGCAAAGCTAACGTGATGCTCAGAGATGTAGGTGCGCTTGCCAATTTCGGACCACAGGACCTAAATGAAAAGGATTTTGCGCTTATTGAAAAAGCGGATTATGTGTGCTTATTCAATTGGGCTGGAACTAAAAATAATGGAACGGCGCTTGCCCAGAAAATCTTTGAAAAAACAAAACAAAGTCGTAAAGGAAAAACATACTTTGACACTGCTGATCCCTTGCCTAATAAGGCTGGAATTTCAGATTTAATGGATAGCGTGCTAAAAACTGATCTAGTAGACATACTTAGCGTTAATGAGAATGAAGCAATTACTTACGCTATGCTTCTTGATCGATCGCTTGAAGCTAAAAAGAAGCTTTCAAGTTTCGCCGAGTTGGCTTTGGAAGCCGCAAGACTTTTGGCTAATCATCTTTCTGCCAGGATTGATTTACATACAACCACGTTTTCCGCATCATTGACTGGTAAAAAAGAGGTTGTGGTGCCGACTTTTAAGATTGAACCACTCCGTGCAACTGGTGCGGGTGATGCTTGGAATGCAGGCAACATCTTAGGCGACGGGAATAATCTTTCAACTGGATCTCGTTTGATGTTGGCTAATGCTGTGTCTGCCTGTTACTTAACTGCTAAAGATGGCACTCATCCAAGCTGGAGTAAACTTGAAAACTTCATCAACAGTTCAGTTTAAGGTTAAAGCTTTTTTACTTAATTCTTCTTAACGATGCAGTAACTGCAAGATTAAAGGCGCATTGAAAAATGGGTAAACTGTTTGGAAGTTCAGGTGTTCGTGGATTAGCTAACATTGAATTAACTCCAATATTAGCCTGCAAAGTGGGTTTAGCGGTAGCATCGTATGCAAAAGCTAAACTTGCAATAGTCGCTCGAGACACACGGGTCACAGGCAACATGATCGAGGAAGCCTTAGTTTCAAGTTTACTTTCAAGCGGAACAAACGTTTACCTCATAGGAATGGTTCCCACACCAGTTGCTGCTTACGCTACTAAAGAGTATGGCGCTGATGTAGGCTTCATGATTACAGCTTCCCACAATCCACCTCAATATAACGGAATAAAAGTGTTCAACCCTCAAACCCTTTCATACACTGACAAAGATCAAGACGCCGTGGAAAGAAACGTTGCTGAATCCAATTTTGCCCTTGCAGACTGGAGAAAACTCGGCAAAACCGTTAACATGGATGCATCAGTGCCATATTTACAGATGGCCCAAAAAGCAGTCAAGCTAAAGAAGAAGTGGCATGTAGTTGTTGACCCTGGATGCGGTGGCGCCTTCAGCATTGCTCCTAAACTGCTTAAAGCAATCGGCTGCAAAGTTACAGCCTTAAACGCTCAACCAGACGGTCATTTTCCCGCCAGAAGCTCCGAGCCAACAGCAACTTCACTTAAGGATCTATCAGCAGTAGTGCGCGTACTTGGAGCAGACATCGGAGTCGCCTTTGATGGAGATGCAGACCGCGTAGCATTCGTTGATGAACGCGGCGTTTTTGTTAATTTTGACCGCTCACTCGCAGGTTATGCTGCTTACGCGTTAAAACATAGTGGAGGCGGCGTGGTTGTTACTAATGTTGAAGCTTCAATGTGCTTTGAAACAATGACCGAAAAATTCGGCGGTAAAGTAGTGCGTACAAAGGTAGGTGACATCTATGTTTCAGAAGCAATAAAGCGAGAAAACGCAGTTTTCGGAGGCGAACCCTGCGGCGCCTGGATGCATCCTGCACAACATTACTGTCCAGACGGTCCATTATCTGCTGCCTTATTCTTGAAGGCGCTTGAAGATGAAGGAAAAACTGTAAGTCAATTTATCAGTGAAGTACCCGAGTACATTACGTTACGAGAGAATCTTGCTTGCCCAAATGATCTTAAGAAGAAAGCAGTAACAGCGTTAGAAAGTAAACTTAAAACAGCATTTAGTGGTTTTACCGATTTTTCAACCATTGATGGTGTGCGCCTAGCCCTCAAAAATGGTTGGCTGCTAATTCGCGCTTCAGGAACAGAACCCTTAATCCGTTTAACCGTTGAAGGCGAATCAGATGAGGTGGCAAAAGAATTAATGCATAAAGCAACAGCACTAATACAACAACAAATCAAAGGTGGCAAGAGATGAAAGCGGTTCTTTTAGCTGCAGGTGAAGGCGTAAGACTTCAACCAGTAACGTCTACACGCCCTAAACACTTAATCAAAATTGCTGGAAAACCAATTCTTCAATACTGTCTTGATGCAGTAAAAAACGCCGAAATAAAAGAAGTCATAATCGTTACACATTACATGAGCGATTCAATCAAGGATTACTTTAGAGACGGCAGCCAACAAGGACTAAAAATCACCTATGTTGAACAAAAAGAGCTTCTAGGCACAGGAAATGCTGCCGCCGCAGCTGAGCCGTACGTTGATGGCGAATTTGTTTTAGTTTATGGCGATTTACTTTTTGCTTCTAACGCAGTTAAACATGTTGTCGAATCATATAGAACTGGCAAGGCAGAGGTTGCCATGGGTGTTATCCAAGTTGATAAACCTGAAAATTATGGAATAATAGAGTTATCCAAAGAAAAGAAAGTTAAACGAATAGTAGAAAAACCTGCAGCTGAAAAAGCGCCCTCAAATCTGGCTAATGCAGGCGTTTACGTTTTCACGAATGAGGTTTTTGATAAGCTTAAGAAACTAAAGCCTTCAGTTCGAGGAGAATGGGAACTAACCGACGCAATAACTATGCTTGCAGGTGAAGGCAGAACAGTTTTGGCTGTCGAATTGGCCAAGGATGAATGGTTTGACGTTGGCAGACCATGGGATATACTAGACGCTAACAATTGGGCACTAAAACACATGAAACCTGAAGTTCTAGGAACCGTTGAGCAAGGTGCCCACCTTATTGGGCCAGTTACGATTGCAGAGTCAGCACGAATTCGCTCTGGCGCCTACATTGAAGGCCCAGCCTTTTTCGACGAAGGCAGCGACATTGGACCAAACTGCTATATTCGGCCAGGAACAAGCGTTGGTAAAAACTGCAGAATCGGCAATGCATGCGAAATCAAAAACAGCGTAATCATGGACGGCACCCATGCTGGGCACTTAGCTTATGTGGGCGATAGTGTTCTTGGGGAAAAATGCAATTTGGGCGCTGGCACAATAATAGGCAACTACCGTTTGGATGGTAGATCAGTAAAAATGATGGTTAAAGACACACTTGTTAACACTGGCAGACGTAAACTCGGCGCTGTTCTTGGTGATAACGTGAAAACAGGAATCAACGCGCTATTCATGCCAGGAGTGAAGGTTGGGGCGAACAGTTGGGTTGGACCAAACTTCATGGTTACTCAAGATTTACCTGCAGACACGATTGCCATGCTAAAGCAAGAAGAAGATTTACAAAAAAGAAAATGCAAATAGATGCTTTTTTACTTTTTAGCAATCAGATAGTTTGATTTTTGTTTTCTTAGCTTTTTTCTTAAACGTTGCCATAAAGTTAATAGGCTACAAA
>CAZXGX010000111.1:0-6123 GCA_964640475.1 uncultured Candidatus Bathyarchaeia archaeon | reverse complement strand
TTTCAGAGCCAACAAAAGATTGACCTGTTGCTTCAATCAAATTGAGCTAATTTTTCCTAAGTGTATGTAAACAGAAAAATCAGTTTCTTCAACGCTTTTTGTACCCTTTAATACCAGAAGTCTAATATTGCGATAAAATTCTTTTCATAACCCTCGGACTGACAAACATTGGCTGAAGATTACAAGGCAGATTTTCCAAGCGAAACCATCAAAGAAGGTAAAGTGGAAATTTTAGTGCCCAAGCTTTCAGCTTACAACATTACGCCTTCAGATTATGCGCCTTCTCGAGCACCAGTTTTTTATAATCCAGTAATGGAGTTTAATCGTGACTTATCCGTTTTAGTTTTTAAAGCTTATCAGAAAATGGTTAATCACGAAATCAGCATCTGCGAACCCTTAACAAGCCAAGGTATAAGAGGAATCAGGTACGCCAAAGAAATCGAAGGTGTCAGTAAAATTTTGCTCAGCGACATAAACTTGCATGCTTACGAATTGGCCACCCACAACATCAAATTAAACAAGTTAGAGGAAAAAATTACTCTCAAGCATAAGGATGCTAATTGTGTTTTAAGCTGCAATGCTTCGCCAAAAAAACGTTTTGACATTATTGATATTGATCCGTTTGGAACACCTGTGCCTTATTTGGATTCAGCGTTTCGTGCCTTAAAGAATAAGGGTTTAATTGCTGTTACGGCAACTGATTTGGCGCCGCTTTGTGGTGTTCATGCGAAAGCTTGTGTGCGCAAATACGGCGGTAAACCTATGCGTACGGAGTATTGTCATGAGATTGCGATTCGGCTTTTAGCTGGTTGTATGGCTTCTGTGGCTGCTCAGCATGATGTTGGGATTCAAATTTTGTTTAGTCATAGTAGTGATCATTACATTCGGGTTTATGCACAGATTGGCTATGGCTGTAAAAAAGCTGATGAGAACATTAAAAATACTGGTTATATTTTGCATTGCTTTAATTGTTTACATCGTGAAGTTGTGCAGCAACCTTTTGGTTGTCCTACGTGTCCTGAATGCGGAGCTAAAATGGATTTTGCTGGTCCTCTTTGGACAGGTAGCATTTTAGATTTAAAGTTTATTGAAGCTGTTATTGATCAAAACGCTAATGTTTCCTTTAGGAACAACGTTAAATTGGCGAAGCTTCTAGTTGCGCTTAAGAATGAAGCTGATATGCCTATTACCTATTATGTGCTGGACAGGATTAGTAAGAAACTTCAATTGCCTGCGCCAGCAACCCAAACATTTCTAACAGCGCTTCGTAATGGCGGTTTTAAAGCTGAATCAACTCATTTTAATCCACGCGGCATTAAAACGGATGCTTCAGCTCTAACTATGCAGAAAATTCTCAAAGAAACCATACCAAGCAAATAGTTATGTGTGTTTTAGCAACAAAAGTTTAAAGAGTAAAATCACAGTTTCTAAACAAGTAAGAGTGAAGAATAATGAATAGCAAGGTTACTGTTATCGGCGCTGGCATGATGGGTAGTGCCATAATTAAAAGCTTAGTTAAAGGCAACTATGGTGGTAAAATTACAGCTGTTGATATTGCAGCTGATAAACTAAAAGAGTTAGCGAAGCTGGGTGTGAATGTTACTTCTGATAATCGTAAAGCTGCAGCTGATGCTGACATCATTTTTGTTATTGTTAAACCAGGTGATGTTGAAAAAGTGTTAAAGGGCATTAGTAAAGAAATTAAAGGTAAACTGGTGATTTCTGTTGCTGCGACTGTGCCTTTAGCGTTTTTGAAGAAACATGCGCCTGAATCAAGAATTGTGCGTATAATGCCTAACTTGTGTGTGATGGTGCAGGCTGCTTACACGGCTTATTGTTGTGATCAAGCTGCCACTGCTAAGGATAAGGCGCAGGTTAAGTGCTTGTTGAATCTGATGGGTATTTGTGATGAAGTTGACGAAAAATATATGGATGCAGTCAC
The DNA here is from genome assembly GCA_964640475.1 of uncultured Candidatus Bathyarchaeia archaeon. Classification (GTDB taxonomy): domain Archaea; phylum Thermoproteota; class Bathyarchaeia; order Bathyarchaeales; family Bathycorpusculaceae; genus Bathycorpusculum. The sequence continues at coordinate 4,181 of CAZXGX010000111.1, read as the reverse complement.
TGCGGTTAGCGGTAGTGGTCCAGGGTATATGTCAATTATTATTGAAGCGTTAACTTATGCGGGTTTGAAGGTTGGTTTGCCAAGAAACATTGCGTTGAATGCTGCGGCTCAGACTGTTCTTGGTACTGCTAAACTGGTTATTGATCTTAAGGAGGAGCCTTCTAAGATTAAAGATATGACTACTACTCCTGGTGGAACTACGATTGAGGCTATTTATCAGATTGAGCAGAGTCAGATTCGTCCTGCGATGATACGTGCCATTGAAGAGGCTACAAAGAAAAGCCAGGCAATTCGTGAAAAGTTTAACATGAATTAGGCGTTTTGAAGAGTCATGTTTGACGCGGTTATCTTTGATTGGGATGGCACATTAGCTGATACGCGAGATTTTATTGTTATTGCTTTCCAGAAAGCGTTAAGTGAAATCAACCTTAGCACTGATGATGAGTATATTGAGCGTAGAATGGGTATTGGTGCTTCGGAGACTTTTCGTGAAATCTTGCGTTCAGCGAAAAAGTGTTTTGATGAGGATTTGGTTAAGCAGTTAGTGGATCGGAAAAGTGAGGTTCAAATTGAATATGCAAATCAAGTACAATTGTTTCCTGGTGTTAGACTGGTTTTGGAGTCTTTGTTTGGAAAGGTTAAGCTTGGTTTAGCTTCAATGAACAATCGTGCAGTCATTGACAGTATACTAAAACCAAACGGTTTAGGAAAATATTTTCAGGCAGTTTTAACAGTTAATGATGTTACGCATTCGAAGCCGCATCCCGAAATTTTTCTTAAAGCCGCTCAACGATTGAGCAGCTTGCCAGAGCGTAGTGTGGTTGTTGAAGACAGTCTTTTCGGGGTTAAAGCCGCTAAAACTGGTGGAATGAGCTGCATCGGAGTTACTACCGGCGTTTATTCTAAGGAGGAGCTTTTGGCTGGTGGGGCTGATTTGGTTGTTGAGTCCTTAGAGGATAAAGCGATCCTTGAGTTTATTTTGGGTTAATGGTAATATGGTGTTTTTGTTTGTTGAAACTTTTTACTCTCTTAGTTGTGGGAAAGTTGCCCTTGTGCACAACAACTTCCCACGGTTTAAGCTGCCAGTTGCTTTTTTAGTTCAAAACCTGTTTCAGATTGCTGTCTGGTTGTGCAGCTTGCAATAAGCGGTGCATAAAATTGGGGTTATTTGTTTTGTTTTTTCTCTCTTAATGCTGCTGGAATGTAGCTGCATCTTGGATCTGACCCTTGAATGTCTCCCGTGTAGAACAGAGCCGTTGTTCTGCATCCGCCGCAGAGTTGCTTGTATTCGCAGACGCCGCATTTGCCTTTAATGTTGTTTTTGTCTCTAACTTTGGCGAAGAATTCGCTTTTTTCCATGTCTTTCCAAATCTGTTTCAGCGGCTTGTCTTTTACGTTGCCTGCTCGGTAAACGTCGTTGTAGCTGCAGGGTATGGCTTCTCCGTTTTCGGCAATGCTCATGAATTTGCCAAACCAGCATCTGCCTAGGAAAAAGTTGTTGTACCATTCGTCAAAGTTGGGGAGTCCGCGTTGTTTGGCGACTCTTGCCATGAAGGGGATGTAAATGTTAATTTCAGGTTTACCCTTGTATTCTAGCATTAAATCGTAGAGGGTGTTGCATGCCCACTCGTATTGTTGTGGTGATGGGTCTGCTTTGAGGCTTTCTTTGCTAAAGGGTATGAATCCGTGGAATACTACCCATCGGGCGCCATTTTTAATTGCAAGTTCAATTATGTGCACGAAGTCTTCTTTGTTAACGTTTGTTATTCCACTATCGGTTTTAGCGAAGGTGTAAACTAGGCAGTCAAGAAGGTTTGCTTTTGAGAATTTTTCAATAGCTGAAACTGCAGCAGCGTATGAGCCTTCTCCTCGGATGGCGTCGTTGGTTTTTTCTGAGCCATCAATGCTTATTGAAACGCGTACTTGATTTTTGACTAGTTCTTGGAAGGCTTTCTCGTCCATCTTGTGTGCGTCAGTGATTATGCTTACATTAAGGCCTTTACCTTTGGCGTAATTGATTATTTCAAAAATGTCTTTGCGGAGAAATGGTTCGCCGCCTGTTAATCCGAAAAATGTGGCTCCGAACTCGCTAACTTGGTCAACGATGTGTTTGGCTCCTGCCGTGTCAACTTCGTCTGGAAACGCTGGTTTACCCGCGGATGTGCAGTGGACGCAGGTGCTGTCGCAGGCAAACGTGCATCGCCATGGAACAATAAATAGTGGACCTTTAGTTTTCATTCCTTGTTAACCTCACGTTACCTCTATGAAGTTGGTTATCGAAAAATTGCTATTTAACTCTTCATGTTTGAGGATCTGTTTTAAATTTTTAGAATAATTGCAGTTGTGTACCCGTACAATTTTTACGAAAAGTTAAATCTTTGAATAGGTTTTTTTTATTGGTGAGCTTTTTGGCTAAACTGAAAGGAAACGCAAAGCTTTTGGAAAATGTTCGATTAGAAACTGATAATGGTAGAGGGCATAGTGTTATTTGTGATTTATCTGATTCTTCTGGCGGGTCGAATGCTGGGCCTTCGCCTTTGGAGTTGGCTTTGATGTCTTTGGCTGGTTGCGGAGTTATAGTTTATGCTGAAGTATGCAAGAACAGTAAAATTGATCCAGGCAAGATTCAGGTTAATGTTGAAGCAGAGAAAGTTCCTGGTGAACCTATTATTCGTGATGTTACTATGAAGGTTGTTATACGCTCTAAAATTCGTAAGGGACTTGTTGATGCGGCATGGCGGAGAACTGAGGCTAACTGTCCAGTACTGTACATTTTGAAGGAGAACACTCCCGTTAAGGTTGAAGTCGAAATTAAAGCTGAATAGAACGTTAGCTAACCTGCCAAAACTTGTTTTGTTCTATTTTTTATTTTGTTTATGTTTTTTAAAAAAATTATTTAAGCATTTAGCGCTGATATAGTTTGGGGGAAGCAATGGACGGTGATCGAATAGTCTCAATAGATCAGGCTAATTGTAATCATGCAAAAGAGCAGCATTACACCCAAAAACAATTCGATGCACTTAATGGGTTCGAGCTGAAAATAACCAAATGCATAAACTGCCATAAAACTTTGGCTTTTGAAGCAAAGAAAATTAGGTAAATAAACCTAAATTATCTATATATTTTAAAACTCGTTTTTAGTGTCTGCTTTTTTCCATAATTCTTCAAAGTAAGTATTCATTACTTTTACAAACTGTGGATTTTTTGAACCTAAATTCTGAACAGAACTATCACTTGAGGAAATGCACAGATTTGCTTCAATACCATCGCGAATTAAAGTGCGCACAGGGACTTCAGAAGGCAGATACCTAATTTCAAACAAATGATTTTTCTCTAAAACTTCCAATTTTTTCTTAATAGCCTTGTCTTTATGCTTTTCAGTGATGATACGAATTCTTATTCCTCTCTTTAAGGCAACGGAATAATTGTCGAAGTGGTTGTATAATTGGTTTCTAATAGATTTCCGATCAATTAAAGAATCTATGCTTTTTTGGACCAAGTTATCTTTTTCATCAAATCTTTTTATAATAAGATTTATTGAAGCAGTTACTATAAACTGGTCCTCATCCGATAGAGATGACGGATTATACTCAATATTATCTAAACTATTGATTAGACTAAACGTGTTATTTTGTAAATTTGCATGTTCCTTTGTTTTCTTTTCAAGTAATATACTGCAGCCGTCTTTTAATGGGGTAGCTTTGTACATCATGGGTGTTGTTAGAATTTTTTCTACTAAACCAAGCTTCTGAAGTGCAGGCATCAAACGATAAAGGTCTTGCCTCGCAATATTTGCGGCTTTAGACGCGTTTTTAATTGTCGCAGACCCAGTTTTGGAGAGCGCTAAATAGAGTTTTGCTTGCAACTCTGTAAGTCCTAAATCCATTAGTAACTCTATGTTTTTTTCCTCGATCAACTATTTTTCACCAAATTATAAATTGGCTACATAATCATGAGTTAAATATTTTTTCCCAAATTGTCAGAAGTACCACTTTTTACAAAGGTTTTTACGTGATTTTCCTCACAATTCGTGAGGTATAAGGAGAAAAATAAATGAAAAACTCGATTAATAAGAGGATAATATCAACATTGTTTGCTTTAATTCTAATAGTTCCAATACTTTCTTTGCCAAGCTTTGCTAACGCTGCAGGCGCTACAACTTACCCCTTCGTTGAGGCTGT
>CAZXGX010000110.1:0-6125 GCA_964640475.1 uncultured Candidatus Bathyarchaeia archaeon | reverse complement strand
AACAACTCCAATCATTCGAATTAGCATTAAGAGACGCAGGCATCCAAATGTGCAACCTAGTTGCAGTATCAAGCATTGTTCCACCAGGATGCGAACTTGTAACTCGCGAAAAAGGCTTAAAAATGATTCAACCCGGAGAAATCACCTTCGTAGTCATCGCACGCAACGCAACCAACGAGCCACACAGACTCGTTGTCTCATCTATCGGCGTCGCAATTCCATCTGAGAAAAACCAGTACGGCTACCTCAGCGAACACCACTCCTTTGGGCAAACTGACGAAACCGCAGGTGACTACGCAGAAGACCTAGCAGCAACAATGCTTGCAACAACCATGGGTATCCAATTCGACCCAGAAACAGCATGGGATGAACGCAAAAAAATCTTCAAAACCACAGGCTTAATCATCAAAACATCCAACGCAACCCAATCAGCAGCAGGCGATAAAAACGGACTCTGGACAACAACAGTTGCAGCAGCAGTCTTCGTACCACCAGAAAACGGCAAATCAGCATCTAAAAAATAAACTCTTCAATGGTTACTCCCAATTTCCATTTCATTTTCTTCCAAGTTCTTTTTCCATCGTTTTAGTAAAAAGTTTCCAGATCTTAGAATCAAACTTACACAACTTTACAGCTAAAGCTTCCACCTCTTTTATACCAAGTTTTTTATCACAATATTCCAAATGCAGTGCAGTAAATTCTAGACATGATGCTTCAGCGCTTTTTTCTGAAATTTCATAGATAAACTGGGAATACTTGTTTGGGCCAGACAAATGAGTTGAAACCCAACTGTGCCTTTCAGGATAAAGATGCACAAGCTTCTGCTTCTCGATAACGCCACTGGTTGTGTGGAATGTATCATTCAAAATTAACGTGCCATCTGCAAGGTGAACAACTTCTCGTTTAGCATCATCACCTAAAAGCACAGGATCATCTGCAGTAAAATCCGTACACCACAAGTAAGCCTCTTTTGCAGAAACAGTAAAAGCTTGACTAAAATGATAACGAATTGGAGTAGACATAGTTCTCATCCCAAAGTGCTAGTATCTGACTTATTATAATTACCCCAAAGAGAGGATTTAAGCGAAAAAGTCAGTTAACGTTTTCTGGAAAAGCGCCCTTTTCAATAATTCACTTTGGCGTATCCATCTTCCAAGGGGAATCTCAAATCGACTACCAATAAACTGCAACGACTCTGCAAGGCTCTTAAACATGAAAGGCTTCTGACGCATCGCGTTTCGCACATTCTCACGCACCTGCCAAACACCAATAGGCATAATATAACCTGGTCTTGCCTCCCGCAACACAATCACTGTAGCCTGACGCCGCTCCTTAAGGAGTAATTCACATGTTGCCAACCGAGCAGAATAGTAGCAGCCACCAATCGCCGCATAAGTGGTTCGTCCATTGTTGCCTTCCCAATCAGAAAATATCGCAATGTTTTTGCCAGCTGGATTCCAAACAGTACCCGGATACCACGCTTCCATCGACTCGTAACTGTACCGTGCGGGAATCATGAGTATCTCAAACACGTTATCCATGTAAATTGACTCGTAAACTCGGTACTCATTAATTTCAGGAAAAGTCTTCACTTGCTCACGAAGATTCTTAGAGACAATATCATCTACAGCGGTTATGCTCCAGCGTGTAGGAACAAGTTTTCGATTCTTTTCAATTCCAAAAGCGCCAACACTGAAAGCCTTCTGAATCTTCGTAACCAAAACTCCGCGGCTATAAAGATCTAAGACTGCGTTGGTTGCCTTCAAATCAGTATCATAATACGCCTTCTCAACATGCTGATCATAACGTGCATTACCAACACGCAAATCACGAATAGGCGCTGAAGGACCAAACGGCTGCACATCATCATTAAGATAAATTGAGCCATGAGGCTTCTTTGTAAGATTCAACTCCGTATCAACACTATTATCTGCAAGCGCCAACTCACGCGTAGAATCAAGAATTTTACCAGCATTCATCAAATTATTAACATTAACCCGATGTTTACCCCGCACAAGCAAAGATCGAAAACCAACTATCTCGTCAATTGATTTCCCAAACCACTGTTCAGGCAGATCATAAATGCTCGTATCCTCACTCACAGGCGGCACAAGAGGACCCGCGTAAACATTTGGGTAGCCGATTCTTCCAATAAAAACGCTTGGAGGAGACATGCCTGCTATGTCTTCGTTAGCCATCAACGGCACACTTTTCATAAAATAATTAACTTTAACCATAATTGGGCAACGAGTTTTACCACATAGAAACCTTGAACCTTTACAGATAACACATAGGCTGTCCTGATGGGTTCTAGCAACGATTTGGCTATCATCCTGACTGTAACTGTGTTTTAGAATTTCCTTTAACCAATTATCAGTGGGGCGAACGTTTTCAACGGGTTTAGCTGTTAAAGTCATTTTCTACTGCATGATGGCTGATGCAGATTGATATGTTTTCTGCAACAAAATCCGTAAAAAACAAACACAAACAGCAATAAAACGATGAAGAGTTTACAAAGCAAACTGTATAATTATTGTACTAAAGCATTTAGCCAAGCATGCTAAACCTATTCACGCCAACCGTGCCCACAAAGTTAACAATAATCCCAATTATAATCAGCCCTTTATGATACCACTTCAATTGGTTGCCAATGCCCTTAAGCGTAAGCAAAAAGAGAAACGGATAGAAATCCACTGCGTATCGGTATCCGAAACCCCAACCTGAAAGGCCCTTAGTAAAAATCACTAAAGCAATAGAAACAATGGAAACCCAAGACCAAAATGTGACTGAATCGCGAAGCTTTGATTTCAACGCAAAAATAAATGCTGGTGTAGTAAACCAAATTGCCAACCCAGTCATTGGAAAGATAACACTAAACGGATCTAAACTAATCCTAGGCAAACCTGTTAGAAACGGCACCAAATTATCACCAATATACGCCAAGTTAAACAAGCCTTTACTAAACCATGGCTCATCCAAAATACCTGGAATCAACCAGTAACCTTGATCAAAAAACGTACCAAACCGCGCATAATTATAAACAAAATTAAGCAGCACAAACACACCAGCACCCACAGCCAACTTAACAAGCGAGGGCAAAGACGAACGCAACTTCAATTTCCAATCAGAACTTGCTTGACGCGAAATAATTAAACCAGCAAAAAAGAAAATACCCAAAATTGTTGGCAGACGACACCAAAAAGAAGCCCCAACAAACAAACCCATCAATAACGGGCGCTTCTTACTAAACGCCTCATAAATAGCCAACAACATAAAGAAAGTCGCCATAACCTGAGCAATTAACCAAACCGAACCTACACTGGTTAACCACCAAAAAATTGTGCTAAAACCAAACAACACTGCAGCCCACAAGCAACTTGAACTGCTAAGCTTTTCTTCTTTAAGCTCGCTCTTGTGCACGCTGCGTGCTACAAAATACGCAACAACAACAGTGAAGCTGCCAAAAAACAGAGAAACCAAGGTTTGATTTAGATCAACTCCAAATAACGCAACTAAAGGCGTCATAATCACTGCAGGTAAAGGCGGATAAACAACATAGTAGCCATTAGCAAAAGGAATCAACTCGTTAAGCCAAGAGGGATTATCAAGCAAATACAATCTGCCATGCAAGAACGCGTCAGCTAAACGCACATAATAATTGTAGTATGTAGCATGTCCTTCACCGGTTGCCCAATACACAAGAAACGCAACAACAAACAGAACTAAGCAAAGCACGGTTTGCCGATTAATTAAGCCTGCAAGCTTAAGCTGAATTTCCTTAATCATTAATTAACGGTGTTATCTGCTAGAGTGTTTATAGATTTCTAAAATATTTTAGAAAGAAGAGAATAGTGCCCTAAAAAGTGGGCAGGTTACGTGTTAATTTGCATATTTCTCTTTGAATTCATTAAGCCTTGATCTTCGTGTATCCAGCGCCTGCTTAATTTGAACAATTTCTTTCTCTAAAGCACCATGCAACTTTTTTGAGTCACTAGCTATTGTTTCAGCATGCGATACTGTGGTCTGTGCACTATCAAGGATATCCTTTGAGGCCTTCTCAACTTCTTTGGAGTGATTATCCACATCTACTGCAAGCCTTCCAATCTCGTTAGCATTGCCCAAAGTAATTTCCGATGCTTGCTCAACAGTCTCCGCTGCAGATGACACGTTTTTAGCTATTCCAGCTAATTCTTGAGCTGAAGCCGTTTGTTCCTGAATAGCTGAAGAAGTTTCTTCTGCCGCAGACGAGCTCTCTTCAGCAATGCTTGCGACATCTTGAATGGTCTTCACCATTGCATCCAAAGATTCCACACCACTATTGACGTTGCTAGTCAAATTTTCAACTTTAACAGTAATTTCATCCATCAATTGAGTGATGTTTTCAGTTTCATTAATTGCACCCATTACAACCTGTGCTCCTTCAGCTGCTCCTGACTGAGACTGCGCTGCAACACGACTGCTTTTATCCCCTGCCTCTTTGATTCCTTTTACTAAATCAATAGCTGAACCTGCAGCCACTTTAGATTGCCCTGCTAAACCTTTCACTGCATCTGCAACTACTGCAAAGCCTCTTCCTGCTTCGCCTGCACGCGCGGCTTCAATGGCAGCGTTTAACGCAAGCATATTGGTTTGACCAGCAATATCTGAGATAGAATTTGCCATTTGCCCAATCTGTTCAACTGAGCTAACCATGGAGTTAACTGCCTCAGAAAGTGTAGATATATCTTCAGTTATCGTTTCGATAGCGCTAAGTCCATTTTGCCCTTTCTCATTGGCTACTTTAGACTGCTTCAACGCTTGACTAGTTACTTGAGAAGTATCTTTAGCAATCGAGCCAGCGTCATCCATAACCTTCTTCAAAGACTCAGTATTTTTAGCTGTGCTTTGAGAAAGATCAGCAAGCCTCTGCGCACCAGTTGAAACCTGCTGTGAAGCAGTACTAACCTGCTCCATACCTGTAACAATCTGGTTTGTAGCATTAGAACATTGTTTACCCATCTCCAAGAGCTGTTTACCTGATTTAACAGCACCCTCAGAGTTTTCCGCAATCTTGCTGGCTACAGAACGAACATCTTTTACGGTTAAAGCCACTTTTGCACCAGCGTTACTTGTGTTTTCAGCTAATTGCATAACAAGTAATGATGCCTTCTTCATTTGTTCTGAAAACTCGGTTATTTTACCAAAAGTCTTCACAATTTCTTCTTCAGTTGCTAGAACATTTTCCCCACTTTTCACAGATTCTTCAAGAACAGGGATTACATACTTAACTAACTCAGAGATTTTAGCCTCTAGCTGTAGCTTGTCTTCGTTTATTTTCTGGTTCTCTAAAGTTAAGCGTTTGTTTTCAGCTTCTAACTCTTCTTTTTTGTCTTGGGTTAAAGTGATTTTTTTAGTTTTAGTTTCCTCTTGCATACTGCGGTCTTCCTATCTTGCGCTAATCTGCCTGTTTTGCTTATAATAGGCTTATGAATACAAAATAATCATTATTAGATTCAGATTAAAAATAATAAAATACTAAAAAAAGCTCAATCTACACTGAATTAATCTCAAACTGGCAAACAGAATCCCCTTTTGCAATACAAGTCGTCTCTACGCAATCAACCTCAACTTTAACAAGCGCTTCCAATAAACCCTTAAAGTAACCCTTTAAAAAATAACAATTAGGCTCATCAGCTTTAGTATGCCTTGAAATAACACAGTTCTCTATAACAATTTTACCCTTCCTTAAAGCAGCATCCAATTCAACAGTTACTTTACCCCAACCACCCTGGTTAAGCAGTAAACTCAGAATAGTCGGAATTTCATCTGGACGCATCCCCCTCTCTAATTGCTCAGAAGCAAAATTATTGCCCACGATAGTGCCTATTTCCACTAGTGCCGCATTTCCTTTTGCACCCATTCTAGAGCTGATGCCGTAAAATATGTCTCTTAAAACTCCACCGCGAACAACAAGCCAATCAGTGTCAGCTGCATTTATCTGGTTTCTATCTTGGTCATAGATTATTATTTCTTTAAGCAGGTTAAAGTTGTCTGTAAATTTTTTTCTATTCAACTAAGAAAACGCCCAGTTTGTAGATGGTTCTTCTTGCTTTTAATAATTTACTATTTTACCTAATCAGTTTAGG
>CAZXGX010000109.1:0-6410 GCA_964640475.1 uncultured Candidatus Bathyarchaeia archaeon | reverse complement strand
AGTGCTTTCTCATTCCAAAAAGTTACATGTGCACCGCCAAGCATTGTTACCGCATTAGGATGCGCTTCTTTACTAATTTTTAAAATTTCCAATGCTGAATTATACAACCTAGTAGGTGCAGTTACGCCGATAATGTCAGGCTTACGTTTAGCGATTTCACGTTTATAATCATCATAAGTATATCTTGAAGCTTGACAATCAATAACTTCAACTTTAAAACCGTTTTTTTCTAAAACAGCCGCCAAATAACCTATTCCCAACGGCGGAAAAGGTGGATGTTGATGAGGTCTAGTTCGATAAGGTGGATTTACAAGAGTTATATGAAGCCCCATTTTACTCTTCCCTAACTTTTATTTCTCTCGCAAATACACCGCGCCGAATGTTTAAAGTTTTCGAAAAATCAGTTTTATTTGAAACTAGTGCCCTCTAAGGAGTTTAAAGAGGTAAACCCCAAAGAAATGGCCAGTAGAATCCGATAACGAAAATTATTGGTAGGATCATAAGCATGCATAAGATGATGGATACATCTCGAACTTTTAGTGACTTTACAATTTTGTCTGGTGTTATGACTTCAATTGGATCCCCCACAGTATATCTGCCAGGCTTTTCTAGTTGAATATGAAGTGCACCTGCTATAGCAGCCATTTGCCAACCATGATTTCTACTTTGTACCCTAGTATGATCTCTTTTTGCAATCTGCCATGCACTCTTGTAATCGTAACCCAAAATTGCTGAAGAAATAATCATTAAAAGAGTTGTGAACCTTGATGGCACATAATTAATTATTGTGTCTAAATTAGCTGAGAACCAGCCTGTATTCATATGCTCTTTATCTTTGAACCCAACCATCCCGTCCAAAGTGTTTACTGCTCTAAAAGCAACAGCTCCTGGTAACCCAAAGAATGAATAAAAGATGAAAGGTGAAAGCTTAAAGTCCGTCAAGTTTTCAACCATTGATTCAATGACTGCAGAGCCAATTTGTGGACCTGTCAACGTGGTTGGGTCTCTTCTTGAAAAGTGATGGTACTTTTTAGCTTCTTCTAAATCGTTAGCTTCAAGCGCTTTAACTACTGCCAATGCACCATCAGTTTCAAGCTTTATACAAAGCGTAAACTTGAAAATCAATACGGCAACAAGCACGTAGGCGGCTGCACCAAGAAAGATAAACAGATACTTTAAGCCAAAGTACACTGGAACTGTTATTACAAGAATTATTATTAGTGCCAGAATTACACCATTGAATTTCTCAATTTTTGAATTACTGTTTTTGAAGTGTGGTTCTAGTTTCTTGGTTAATAAGCCAAGCCAAACGGTGGGGTGTAGATTATAGATGCGTTTCCATGGTCTCCAGGGTGCAGGGTCACCAATTATTAAATCCAAGATTACTGCTAATACAAGCACTGAAATTGAAAGCAAGACCGCTAGCATCCATTTCCCCTTTAGAAGTTAAAAGCTCCTGTTGGAAAATTTAATCCTATCGTTTATAGAAGCAAAACTATCCGAGAATTCCAAGTTTCAAGGTTGATTTTAGCATTTAATATGGTGGTTAACAAGAAAACTATGCTTTTCTATTTTCCTTCATTATCTTTTGAGCTATCTCAATATCCGTAAGTGTGTTTACGTTAAGAAGTACCTCAATATCTTCAGAAATTATGGCGCTGGTTTCAATTTTTCCTTCACCTTGAATTTTAGAACCGTTGATGACATTTATTCCTGAAACCGCATACCAGACTCCGTTATACTCGTCAGTGGAGGATATTGAAAGCCCTAAATCCTGCCTTGCTTTTATCGGAACAAAAACTGCTAAGAAGTCTTTCCCACATTTTTCAAACTCGTTTATCACGTTATCTAAAGCTTGCCCTGTTATGGCTGGTACATCTGAAGGCATTGTTAACACTGACCCAGTCAAGTCTGCTTTTAAAACTGCTTCCTTCAAATCATCATGGTAACCTTTAGCTTTTGTATGTAAACTCTTCCAACTTTTTTCCTTACAGTACTGCTCTGTTTTTGGGGTATTCTTACTTGTTATAATATAAAATTCTGAAATCTGTTTAGAATTTCCGATTGCTTCAATAACATAATCTATAAGTGGTTTTCCAAGAAAATTCAGCATTGGCTTTTCAACAGGTAAACCCATACGAGAACCTTTACCGCCAGCCATAATTAAAGCAGGCATCTTCATATTATCATCAGTACTCCTACAAGTGAAACAAGTGTTACTGCCCTAGCAACTTCGTTTGTAGCACCAATAATATCACCTGAAACTCCACCAAAAACCTTCTTCGCTACTATCTCCATAATAAAAGCTACTGGTACACTAACAAGAACCACTGCAACTCCTACAATACCAAAAACTGGATCTCTTGCCAAGCTTAACAAAATAAACACTATCAAAGCAGAAAGAACATAGGCAACTATGTTAAGTTTCTTTTTAGCTTTTTTAAGAAATATTGAACCTAACCCTTTATGCGTAGGTTTTCCAATCCATACAATTGTCACCATTGCCAGTTTAGCTGAAATTTCCGCAGTAATTATTGCTCCAAAAACCATTAATGGATTGTTAAAAGAGGGAACCAACAAAAATAAACCTGTTAAGGCAACAAATTCTGTTACAAGCGCAAATACTGCTCCTGAATAAGTTACTGTCCAGGCATGAGCTGCCATTTTTCGGTCATGCTCATTTCTTAATCCTAACGCGTTGCCTAGATCAATTAATCCGTCAAAATGTTGCAACCCAGTTAACACAAGCAAAAACGCTATTGTCATGGCTGCACTAGCTAGTATTGTTAAGAAATTCGTGGGTAACGTGACAAAATTATTGAAAAAGTTTAGGATGAATTGGATTAAGAAACTGCTGCCTACAAAATAAGCTGCAGCCAAAGTTCCAATGAAGCCGCCGATTAATGGGAAAAGGTACATGTTTTCAGCCGAGGTTAACACGAAGTCTTCCTTTCCACCCATGGGAATAATGGTTAGGAAGGCTAGCAAATCCCTAAAAGTTTTTATAGTTTTCACAGGCGACATATACACCTAACACTGCGTGCATGAGAATATAGGCTTTATCGTGATTTGAATGGCTGAACTTAAAGGTAAAAATGTGCTAGTTACTGGTGGAGCAGGGTTTATTGGTTTTCATTTAACCAAAAAACTCTCTACTCTAACGTCTAAATTGACAATTTATGATAATTTGTCAAGTGGCACCATGGAGAACGTTAAAGATGTTCCGAAAGCAAAGTTTGTTAAAGGAGACATCTTAGACCTTAAAACCCTGTGTAACTTGCCTAAACAGGATCTTATTTATCACTTAGCCGCCCAGGTTGTTGTAGGTTATTCGATGGAGAATCCATTGGTTGATTTTGAAACTAACGCAAAAGGGACTCTGTATGTTCTTGAAAAAGCCCGTAAAGATGATGCGAAAGTTGTTTTTGCATCTAGCGCAGCTGTTTATGGTAATCCAACTGTTTTTCCTACACCCGAATCGTATGGGTTTCACCCGTTTTCATGTTATGGCTTAAGCAAAGTTGTCGGTGAAGAATACTGTCAGATGTACCGTGAACAATATGGTTTAGACATCGTAATTACACGGTTTGCTAATGTTTACGGTCTTCGTTGTCATGGTGTCATTCATGATTTGTTAGATAAATTGGCAAAGAATCCTGATAAACTAGAAATTATTGGTACAGGAAAGCAATGTCGCGACTTCGTGCATATCTCTGACATTGTAGACGCTCTTGTTTTACTTGGCTCTAAAGAAAACATCAGTGGAGAAGTTTACAATTTGGGGTTAGGGAAGACCGTTTCTATAATAGAGTTAGCAAACATGATTCTTTCTATCCTTAAACTTCAAAAAAGAACTGCCGTATCAACAACTGGTGTTTCCTGGCAGGGTGACGTCACCAAAATATGGTTCGATATATCAAAAGCCAAAAAAGAACTTGGTTGGACACCCAAAGTAACCTTAGAAGAAAGCATAAAAGAAGTTATAGCTGATAGGAAGATAAAGATATGAACAACTCCTCGACAGGCCGAGGATTAATCGCGCTTCTACGGCTGCCATACTGGATGATGACAGGCGGCTTAGCAGTATTAACAGCGTTTGCTATAATCAAGGGTGACTTCTCAAATATTCCAACAACACTGGGCGACGTGAGCATCGGCGTGGTTGCATTGTTAACTTTCTTTTCTATGGCGTTTATTGCTTCTGCTGGTTTTGCTATAAACGATTATTTTGACCGTGAAAGCGATGCAGTCATCAAACCCAAACGCCCAATTCCATCAGGAGCACTCTCATACAAAACTGCTGCCGTCATTTCGGGTGTTCTCTTCGCGTTAGGTTTACTCTTATCTTTTTTTATTAACTGGCTTAGTTTTGCCATAATCGCTGTTGATTCGCTTCTGCTTTTAGTTTATTCATATTTGATTAAGCGTAAATCAGGGTTCGCTGCAAACCTGTTGATGGGAGTTTTGACTGGCACAGCTTTCATGTATGGGCAAGCAACTATCACAGGAACTGTTAACTTTGTTTCTCTAAGTTTGTATCCAATTGCTTTTGGAACCATAGGTGGCAATGTTTTGCGAGATATCTTTAGCGTTGAAGGTGATGCAAAAGTGGGCTATCCAACTTTGCCTCAGAAAATCGGCAACATAAGTGCTGCAAAAGTCGGCGGAGTATTCTTCCTCTTGACTGGGTTACTTGCACCTTTACCCTACTTCATAGGTGAATTCACGGTTTACTATTTACCTTTTATTTTACTTTGGAGTGTGTTGCTAGTTTATTCGGCTATACGCTTGTTTACATCTGCAACAACAGTTGCGAGTATACGTAAATATGAGCGTATTGTAACCATGTCCATGATGCTGCTACCTTTAGCGTTGATAGTTGAAGCAATCGCTGGAGTGCTCTTGATTTGAGTGAAACAAAAAGCATCTGCCCTGAATGCCAAAAGAAAATTGACGCTCAACTAACCACACAAAACGGTAAAATCCAAATTACCAAACACTGCCCCGAGCATGGCGATTTTAAGGCTACTCATTGGCAGAGTAAACCAATCTTTGATCACATGAAAAAATATGACCAGTTCCAGTATCTTGGTGACCTTAATGCACCAAAGAATCCTGAAGGGTGTCCATATGTTTGTGAAACATGTAAGAATCATGCTTCAGGCACAGTTATAGGTGTTATTGATGTTACTAAACGCTGCAACTTCCGTTGTGCAGTGTGTTTTTCAACTTTTCCAAATCAAGAAGAGGATTACGAGCCAACCAAAGAAGCACTCATAGACATGCTGGAATTTGCTGCTAAAGCTAATCCTAAACCGCCAGCTATCCTGTTTTCAGGGGGTGAACCCTTGGAGCGTGAGGATATGCCTGAAATTATTGCTGCCGCTCACAGGTTAAAGTTCATGACTATTCTTGCAACCAACGGTACTCATTTGGTTGATACTCCAGGGCTGGCGAAGAAGTTAAAGGACAACGGCTTGAACATTGTCTATTTATCATTTGACAGTTTTCATGAAGAATTCAACAGGAAAATCAGAGGTCTTGAGCTCGTTGACCTTAAGCTTAAAGCTATTGAAGTCTGTCGTAAACACGACATTGAGGTCATTTTAGTTAACACTTTAATGAAGAGTCTTAACGATAAAGAAGTCGGCGATATGATCCGGTTCGCAGCTAAAAACACTGATATCATTCGCGGCTTGATCTTCCAACCTATTGCTTTTACTGGCAGAGCCACCGAGAATCCATTTCGTGAAAACTTCCGTGAATGGAGTTTTGCAGAGGACGTTGAAAAACAAACTAACGGGAAAATAAAAGCAACCGACCTGTACCCAATGTCAGTTATGACTTCTCCAATTAAAATAATGCGTAAATTCATGCAGAAACCTTGGCCATTATTCTCATGTAGTCCACAATGCGGAATCGTTAACTGGATTTATGTTTCACCACAAGGTAAAATGTTCCCAATCAACCACTTCGTGAACTTTGACAAGTTCTTTGGTTACATCCGCAAAACCGCTGAAAAAGCTGAATCAAAAGGAAAAATATCTCTGCTCTCATCGCTTTTCATGGCGTCAATGTTGTCAATGAATATGCTGCTTGTAACTAAAGAAGTTGGTACATTTACGTTGATGAAGAGTATTCTTAGCATGCACATTGCACCTTCGTATCAGTCGCTTGGTAAAATTCGTCGCCGCATTTTCCTTTTAGGCTGTATGGCTTTCATGGATTCTTACAATTTTGATGTTAATCGTGTTAGACGTTGTGTAGTGCATTACATTACTCCTGACAAGAAAATCATACCTTTCTGTGCATACAACAATGTGCATCGTGTCGCGATTGAGAAAGCTTATGCAAGTAAACAAAAGAAAGCTTGAGCTAATAGAAAACTAATTTACACTTTTTTGTTTTTT